>PXSF01000111.1 GCA_003022845.1 Halobacteriales archaeon SW_10_66_29
CGTCCCCGAGGAGAACGTGCTGCCGGGCGTCGAGGGGATGAAAGGGCCGCTATCCTGTCTCACGCAGGCGCGGTTCGGCATCGCGTGGGGCGCTGTCGGCGCGGCGCGGGACTGCTTCGAGACCGCCCGCGAGTACGCGACCGACCGCGAGCAGTTCGGCGGCCCGATCGCCCGCTTCCAGCTCCAGCAGGCGAAACTCGCCGAGATGGCGACCCAGATCACGCTCGCGCAGTTGCTGGCCTACAGGCTGGCGGAGTTGAAAGAGCGCGGCGAGATGCGCCCCCAGCAGGTTTCGATGGCAAAGCGCAACAACGTGCGGATGGCCCGCGAGCAGTCCCGGGTGGCTCGGGAGATGCTGGGCGGTAACGGGATCACGCTGGACTACTCGCCGATGCGGCACATGGCAAACATGGAGACGGTCTACACTTACGAGGGGACCCACGACATCCACACGCTGATCCTCGGCGAGGATCTGACCGGCTTCCAGGCGTTCCAGTGATAGTGATTGTTGTGACTCTTTACCGCTGTATATTCGCCAGACGCCAGTTTCGGGCCGTGAAACCGCCGCTACTGCGATGTGGTGGTGAAAATACTCACAACAATCACTATCGAAGGGGCCGTATTCGGCCTCCAGCCGCGAGAGCGCACGAGTGACGCGCGCGGCGGACCGATCGGTGATCGACATCGACCGGGGCCGAAACGTCACGTTATCGCCGCCCTCCGGGGGAAAATTTAATACTCGGGGGTTGGCAGGTGCTATCTATGGACAACGGGAGAGAGAGCGGACGTGGCACTGACAGGCGGACGTTCCTGACGCTCGCCGGCACTGGCGCGCTGACGGTCGGCCTCGCCGGCTGTATCGGGACCGAAGACGACGGTGGCAACGGGAACGGAAACGGCAACGGCAACGGAAATGGCAACGGCAACGGGAATGGAAACGGCAATGGCAACGGAAACGGGAACGGCAACGGTAACGGCAACGGCAATGGGAACGGGAACGGTAACGGGAACGGAAATGGCAACGGCAACGGGAATGGAAACGGGAATGGCAACGACAACGGCGGGACGAGGTCCGTCGACTGCGAGACGGCCGGCTGCAGGTTGTCCCACTTGCCGGTCAGCGACGCCGGCGGGCCGCTGGGTGCGGAGTTCCAGGTCGAGCGCCGGGACACGGCGGTCGAACCACAGCAGGCCCGGGAGGTCGTCCGGCAGTTCATCAACAACGACGGCGTCGACGCCATCAGCGGGCTGTTCTCCAGCGAGATCGTCCCGCTGTGGGACTTCATCCAGGAACAGCAGCTGCCGATCATCACCCCCTGGCCCGGGACCACGTACCTCGACACCAGGGGCGGGGACAAGCGGACGGAGGAGGTCGGCGACGACGAGTGGCTCTGGCGGACCGTCATCGGCGACACGGTCCACACGTCCGGCGCCGCGGAGGCGATGGTCGACGAAGCAGGCATCGAACGGATGGGCGTCCTCAGCGCGACGACCGCCGGCGAGGAGGGCTGGACGCGACAGTTCGTCAACTGGTACGAGGAACTCGGCGGCACGGTCGTCGAGGTCGTCTCGGCACAGGAAGAGCAGTCCTCCTACCAGAGCCAGCTCAACCAGCTGTTCGAAAACGACTTCGACGCGTGGGCGCTCTCGTTCGCCCTGGAGGACGCGACGACGATCATCCGCAACTGGGAGGAGGGCGGCTACGGCAAGCAGCTCCTGATGGAGGACGGCCTGCGCGACCAGTCGCTGATCAACGAGGTCGGCGAGGCGGCGGAGGGTGCCTGGATCGCGGCCGGCAGCACCCAGGGCCCCAACTACGACCAGTTCGAGCCGAAGTTCCAGGAGGCGGGCGACGCCGACCTCCACCCGTGGGGGGTCGCCGCCTACGACGCGACGAACGTGCTGGCGCTGGCCGTCCATCACGCCGGCGAGACCTCGCCCGAGGCGATCCAGCGGAGCATCGGCGACGTCGCTCGCGAGGGCGGCACGACCGTCACGACGTTCGCCGAGGGCAAGGAGGCGCTCGACAACGGCGACGAGATCAACTACGAGGGCGCCGTCACCAACTGTGACTTCACCGAACACGGCAACGTCTGGGGCGACGTCGCGGTCGAACGGATCACGCCGGACGGGTTCGAAAACGAGTTCACCATCGAGGCTGACCGCCTGCAGGAATCCATCGACGACTACTGACGCCCCGGGACGGACACCGTCGAGCTCATCCATGGAAATTCCACTCGCCCAGGAGGTGATATTCGGTCTCGTCATCGGCTCGTACATCGCGCTCGGCGCGATCGGCTTTACGCTCGTGTACGGCCTCGTCAACATGATCAACTTCGCCCACGGCGAGTTCATCACGATCGGGGCGTTCGTCGGCTACCTCGCTGTCGCCGAGGTCGGACTGCCGCTGCCGGTGGCTGTTTTCGTTGCGCTCGGCGGGACCGCGGTCGTCGGCTGGGGGATCGCCCGGATCACGTTCGAACCGATGAACGACGCCGGGGCGGTCCCGCTGTTGCTGATGTCCATCGGGCTGGGGCTGGTGCTCCGGAACGGGATCCGCGTTATCGCGGGCCCGGACCGCCGGAGCATCCGGACGGACGTCGCGACCTACCGCTTCGACGACCTGGGCTTTTTCGTGACGAGCCAGCAGCTGTTCATCATCGGGCTGACGCTCGCCTCGGTGCTCGTGTTGCACCTGTTTCTCAGCCGGACGATGCTCGGCATCGCCATGCGGGCGACGGCCGACAACGAGGACCTGGCGCTGGTGTCGGGCATCGACACCCGGCGGGTCCGCAACGCCGTCTGGCTGGCGGCCTCGGGGCTCGCGGGCGTGGCGGGCGTCATGCTGGGCACGGCCCAGGCCGCCAGCCCGACGGTCGGCTTCGGCCAGCTGCTGTTGATTATCACGGCCGCAATCCTCGGCGGCGCCGGCAGCCCCTACGGCGCGGTCGCGGGCTCGTACATCCTCGGCATCGCTGTCACGGTTTCGGTGCCGTTCCTCCAGCGCCTGGAGGAGACCCTCGCGCTCAACCTGGAACTTACCGCACTGAACTCGACGATGGCCTTTGTCATTCTGATCGTCGTGCTGCTGGTCCGGCCCGGCGGGCTCGTCAGCGCGGAGGTGCGGACCTCGTGAGCGACGGAGCGAGCCGGTTCGAGGAGTTCCCGGTCGACGCCGTCCACGTCGGGCTCACGCTGTTCGTTCTCGCCGTCCTGTTCCTGTACAGCCCGCTGTTCGTGCAGCCGCCCGGCGGTACCTTCACCGTCCTCGAAGTCGTCGTCCTCTTCCTGTTGTACGCGATGATTCTCGTGGGGCTCAACCTCCAGTTCGGCCACGCGGGACTGGTCAACTTCGGACCGGTCGCCTTCTTCGCCGTGGGCGGGTACACCGCGGCGATGCTGACTGCGAACGATCCGTTCCGGGCCGTCGGGCTCGGATACCCCTGGCCTGTCGGCCTCCTCGCGGCGATCCTGGTCGCGGCAGCCCTGGGGGTTCTGCTGGGCATCTCGACGCTCAGGCTGCGGGACGACTTTTTGGCGATCGTCACCCTGGCGGTGGCCGAAATCATCCACGGCCTGCTCGAAACCCAAAGCGACATCACGGGCGGCTCGCTCGGACTCAACAACGTCCCGCGCCCGATCGCGGGCACGACCAGCGCGGGGGACGGTGCGGTGCTCGTGTCGACGATCATCGTCTTCGGCGCGCTCGCCGTCCTGTTCTACGGCGTGTTCCGCCGGCTCTCGGCATCGCCGTACGGCCGCGTCCTCCGGGCGATCAGGGCCGACGAGCAGGTGACCGAAACCCTCGGCAAGCGCGTCTTCCGGTACAAGCTCGCAGTGTTCGTCTACGGCGCCGCCGTCGCCGGGCTGGCCGGCGCGCTGCTGGTGTTCTACAACGGCGCCGCCTCGGCGGGCTTTTTCACGATCAACGTCACCGTGATCGTCTGGATCGGGATGTTGATCGGCGGTGCAGGCAGCGACCGCGGTGTCCTCGGCGGACTGGCGATCATCATGGGTTTTCAGCTGTTCACCCGGTTTCTCAACGATCAGATCCCGTTCGTGACCCAGGACCAGTTCGCCTCGCTCCGGCTGGTGCTGGTCGGCCTCCTGCTGATGGTCATCATCAAGTACCGGCCGGAGGGCATCTGGGGGAACGCCGACGAACTGGGGGTGGACTCGTGACGCTGCTCGCCGTCGAGGACGTCCGGCGGTCGTTCGGCAGCCTCGTCGCGGTCGACGGCGTCAGCTTCGGGATCGAGGCCGGCGAGATCGTCGGCATGATCGGGCCGAACGGCGCGGGCAAGACGACGACGTTCAACTGCATCTCGAGCGTCATCGACAGCGACGCCGGCACCGTCCGGTTCGACGGCGCGGACGTCACCGGGGTCCCGCCGTACGCGCTCGCCCGCCGCGGCATGGTGCGAACCTTCCAGCAGACGCGGGAGCTGGAGACGGTGACCGTCGCGGACAACATGCTGCTTGCGGCGCCAGAGCACCCGGGCGAGCGCGCCTGGCACGCCGTCGGCCGCACGTCAGCGAGCGCCCAGCGCGAGGCCGCGGCGCGCGAACGCGCGATGGAACTCCTGGAGGTGTTCGACATCGCGGGGATGGTCGAGGAGTACGCCGGCAACCTCTCGGGCGGCCAGCGGAAACTGCTGGAGCTGGCGCGCTCGCTGATGCTGGACCCGAAGCTGCTGCTGCTCGACGAGCCGTTCGCGGGCGTCAACCCGTCGCTGACCAACGAGATCGTCGGCCACATCGAGGCGCTCAACGACGAGGGGATGACGCTGCTGATCATCGAACACGAACTGGAGACGCTGACCGACCTGGTCGACCGGCTGATCGTGCTCGCCGACGGCGAAGTGCTCGCAACCGGCCCGCCGGCCGACATCATGGAAAACGAGGAGGTAGTCGATGCGTATCTCGGCGGGTGATCGGCTTCCGGGGGGCGGGCTGGCTCCGGGGAACGGAGGGGAGGGCCGATGAGTCTGCTGGAGGTCCGGGACCTGGAGGCGGGCTACGGCGACCTGCAGGTGCTGTTCGGCGTGGACCTGGAAGTCGCAGAGGGCGAATACGTCGCCATCGTCGGGCCGAACGGTGCCGGGAAGTCGACCGCGATGAAAGCTGTGGTGGGGCTGGCAGCGCACATGGGCGGCGAGATCACCTTCGACGGCGAGGATATCGCTGGACTGCCGCCGCAGAATATCATCGAGCGTGGCGTCGGGTACGTCCCCCAGAGCGACAACGTGTTCCCGACGCTGACCGTCGAGGAGAACCTCACCATCGGCGCGTACCTGCTGGGCGACCTGCCCGACGAGCGCCGCGAGGTCGTGCTGGAGCAGTTCCCGATCCTGGGCGAGCGCCCGGACCAGCGGGCGGGAAACCTCTCGGGCGGGCAACAGCAGATGCTGGCGATGGCGCGGGCGCTGATCCCCGACCCCCCGCTGCTGTTACTCGACGAACCCTCGGCGGGGCTCGCGCCGGACCTCGTCGAGGAGATGTTCGACCACATCGACAGGATCAACGAGCGCGGCGTGACGGTGCTGATCGTCGAGCAGAACGCCAAGACCGCGCTCCGGCGCTGCGACCGTGGGTACGTGCTCGCGCAGGGCGAGAACCGCTACACCGACGACGGCGACGCGCTGCTGTCCGACCCCGAGGTCCGCCAGCAGTTTCTCGGCGGGTGACCGACTCCCTATCGCGGCGCGTGTTCCGTGCGGCTAAGTAGATCCGCGAGTAATGATCGAGCAGACCTGATGGCCTGGGAACCGAACGACCGGAAGATCGCGGCGTTCACGATGCTCGGGCACGGCCTCGTCCACTGGTTCGAGATGTCGATTCCGATCTTCCTGGTGGTCTGGCTGGACGCGTTTCCCCAGTCGGTCGCGCTGGTCGGCCTGATCGTCGCCCTCGGGTACGCCCCCTTCGGAATCGGCGCGCTCCCGGCGGGCGTGCTCGCGGACCGGTACGGGGCAAAGCGGCTCGTGCTGCTGTGTTTCGCGGGGATGACACTTTCCTTTCTGCTCCTCCCGTTTGCCACCTCGATTTACGCCGTGGGCGCGGCGCTGGTCGTCTGGGGCGTCGCCGCGAGCATCTACCACCCCGCCGGCATGTCGCTGATCAGCACCGGCGCGCACGAGCGCGGGACGGTGTTCGCCTGGCACGGCATCGCGGGCAACCTCGGCATTGCGCTGGGGCCGTTTACGACCGCCACCCTGCTGATCTTCTTCGACTGGCAGGTCGCCGCAGCACTGGTCGCCCTGCCCGGAATTATTGCGATCCTCTACGGGCTGCGCGCGGAGTTCGATCCGACCGCTGCGGTCGAGGAGGACGTCGACGCCGGCGCGGGGACGGCGCTGACCCCCGCAACCGTCCTCTCGAACAGCAAGCACCTCTTTGCGAGCGCCTTCCTCGTCGTGTTCGTGCTCGTCATCTTCGAGGGGCTGTTCTACAGGGGCGTGCTCACCTACCTGCCGGAGATCCTGCAGGATCTGGACGCGATGGCCGCGATCACCCTCGACGCCGGACTCGCGGGGATCGAGCCCTCCGACTACGTGTTCGTCGGCCTGCTCGTGGTCGGTATGGCCGGCCAGTACGCCGGCGGGAAGCTCAGCGACCGCGTGGCCGTCGAGCGCGGCCTGCTGGTCGCGTTCGGCATCCTGGCGCTGCTGGCGCTGTTGTTCGTCCCGGCGACGGAACTCGGACTCGTGGGTATCCTCGCGGTCTGTGCGCTGCTCGGGTTTTTCCTGTTCGCGATCCAGCCGTTCTACCAGGTGGCGGTGGCGCTGTACACGCCGGCGGACACCCGCGGGCTCTCCTACGGGTTCACCTACCTCGGGGAGTTCGGGTTCGGCGCCGCGAGCATCGCCATCGGCGGGTTCGTGCTCGACGAGGCCACGCTGGCGGCGTTTTTTGCGACGCTGGCGGCGTTCGCGCTCGTCGGCGGGGCGCTGGCGCTTTTGTTGCTGGTCGGCCACGACCGGTTCGCGCTGCTCGAACGCGGCGATCCGGAGGCCGCTGACTGAGCCGTGTGGACTGTCGGGCTGGGCCTACCGCTTGACCCCACCCTGAAGGACGAGCCTTGCGCTCGAAAATAACGTCAATTTGGGCGATAGAATCAAATCACCGTCGCCAGTAGGAAGGCACATGGACTCGTTCGACGCCGACCCGAGCACGCAGACGGTCGAGTACAAGCCCGTCGGCGTCAAGGACCTCCTGATCGCGATGAAAGACACCTCGGAGCTGATCGTGGACCTCTCGTACTCCGCGCTGTTGAACAACAGCGACAACCTGGCCGAGGAGGTGCTCCAGCTCGAATCCCGGATGGACGTCCTGCAGATGCAGGCGCGGATGAACATGCTGATGGCCGCCCGCAAGCCCGAGGAGGCGCGGCTGCTGGCGCCCGTGCTCGGCATCATCGGCGCCGCGGAGAAGATCAGCGAGGCCGCCGGCGACGTCGCCAACGTCGTCCTGGAGGAGGAGGACCTCCCCGGCGCGATCCGGGCGGCACTCCCCGAGGCGATGGAGGTGCTCGCTCGCGCGCCGGTCGCCGCCGACTCCCGGTACGCCGGCCGGACGCTGGGGGGGATCGACCTCGAAACCGAGACCGGCGTCCGGGTGATCGCGCTGCGCCGCGACGACGACTGGGTGCTCACCCCCGACAACGAGACGACAGTCGAAGCGGGCGACGTGCTGCTGCTCCGGGGCGCCGAACCGAACGTCTCGGGCGTTTACGAGACCGTCACAGGCGGCCCCTACCAGAGCCCCGACGAGGTCGACCACGAGATGTCGGATCTCACGCGCGCGGTCGATACGATCGTGCTGATGAAAAACGTCAGCGAACTCTCGGTGGATCTCGCGTACGCGAGCGTCCTCTTCGACGACGAGGCGCTCGCCGAGGAGGTCCACGCCCTGGAGATCGAGGTCGACGCCCTCCAGTCGCGCCTCGAAGCGTGGACGCTCCGGGCTGCGAGCGAGGTGAACGAGCCCGTCTCGCTGCGCGGCCTGTTGCACCTGGCAAACAGCACCGAACTGATCAGCGACGCCGCCCTGGAGATCACCGAGGGGATCCTCCGGGACATCGACACCCACCCCGTCATCGCCGAGTCCGTCCGGGAGAGCGACGTCGCCGTCCGCCGGGTTCGGGTCGATCCCGAGAGCGGGTTCGACGACGAACCGCTTTCGACGCTTCTGGACGCTCACCCCGGGATCGCCGTCATCGCGATCCACCGCCCCGACGACGAGTGGGTGTTCTACCCCGACGAGGAGACGACGCTCAGCCCCGCCGACGGCCTCATCATCCGGGGGACCTGGGAAGCGACGGAGAAACTGCTCGCGGACGCGGCGATCAGCTGAGCGGCTGGCTGCCACACCGCTCACAGCAGCCACGTCGAGACGCCGACGAAGATGACCATCCCGAACACGTCGACGACGTTCGTGACGATGGGGATGGTGGTGTCGTCGGGGTCGATTCCCAGCTGGTAGGAGGCGTACGTGGCGCCGAAGCTGAACACGACGGCGACCACGGCGAGCGAGAGCCCGCTGAGCAGCGAGATGGCGAGCAGCGTCGCAAGCGAGAGCGTCGATCCGGTCAGCGACCCCAGGAGGTACGCGCCGACGGCCAGCGCCGTGAAGATCGTCGCCGCGAGCGCGATGATCGCGAGGATGTTCGCCCACAGCTCCGGCTCCCGAGGGTCCAGCTCCGTCCTCCCGAGGTGGAACCGCGTCGACAGCCGCGCGCTCAAGATTGCGCCGAGGTTACCGCCCATGTCGACCATCGTCGGTACCATCACCGCGAGCACGCCGTACTCTTCGAGGAACGCGCGGGCGCCCTCCAGTCTGATGCCGGCGACGAGGACGACGATCGAGAGCCCGATCAACAGCGGAAACATGTTCCCGACAATCGTCCGCCAGTTCCAACTTCCGAGGGAGCCGCTCGGGGTCACCACGTCGCAAGCACCTCCACGAGGCCGACCGAGAGCAGCAGGAACAGCATGCCGAAGATGTCACCGACAGTCGTGACGATCGGCCCCACGAGGTTGTCCGGGTCGAGCCCGTAGGTGAACCCCAGAAACAGCAGCCCAAGGAGGCCGACGATCATCACGACCGACGTCAGTACGCCCGCGATCAGCATGATCGCGACGAACTCGACGAGTGCAGCGGACTCCCAGCCCAGTATCAGCAGCGCGACCCACGTGATGACGCCGATGACCGCGGAGATGCCGACGCCGTTGACGAAGGAGGCGATCACGGCGTTGGCGAGGCGGTCGTCCCACTCGAAGCGTGGTTCGATCAGTCCCTGGTGGAGGCCACTGGCGATCCGACCACCCAGCGCGCCGTACACGTTCCCGCGCGTGGCGAGAAACACGGGAACCATGACGAGCAGGCCCGGAAACCGCGCGACCCGCTCCAGGACCCCTTCGAGAACGAGGCCGGCGAACAGGCCGCCACAGAGCGCGACGAGCAGCACGGGGAGTGCTTCCCTGTAGATTCCCCAGAACTCCTTCCGGACGCCCATGTCGGTGACTCGCCCACGGCGCTGTTAAACCTGACGAGAGATAGCCCGGTCGCTGTTTTCGTCTGTGCTGCCGGCACCAGTACAGGTCGCCGGCGTCTTAGATCCAGTTCTGGCGGTCGAACACGATGCTGGAGAGTCGCGAGGCCAGTTGCCGGGCGTCGTCCTCGGTGTCGGCGTGGAGGTCCCCCGACACCGGGCCGGCTTCGCCGCCGACCCCCTCGGTTTCGGAGACGGGGTCGGTCTTGGGCGGGTAGGCGCGCCACTCCCGGGTTCGGTCCCGGAGGTCCTGGACCGATTCCTGACGGAGTTCAACGTCGAGGTGCTGGAGGTCGTAGCGGACGATGAACCGTTCTGATTTTCAGTAGGATTTGGAAGCATTCAGCCGCAGTCAGTAGCACTGGCGAGGACGTGCCTTGTAATGCTTCCCTTGGGCCTCCGCAGACCCGTCTTCCTCCCGTGATTTTGAGACAGTCCACCCGGGTCTCTCTCACCACGCTTCGCAGTGAGCGGCATGGCACGGAACCGAGAGAGATGGGTCTGACGACCGCTCGCCAGTTCCTGTTGGTCGGTCGTGGACTGAACGCCAGCAGAACGGGCACGTTCGCTGGAGTGTGATGGAAAACTGGCGTGCTTCCCCGCCTCCATATAGGCGACAGGGTTCGCCTCGTCCATCTTCGTCTCCGCAAAGTGCTTTCTGCCGACGTTCACTGCGCCCACAACGTCCCGATCACAGTCGTAGCCACACTCGGGACAGTGGAAATGCCCGCCGTGGCGACACTCCGTGTGATCGTCTGGTGCGGTCACTGTCCGACCACGTTCACCACACCGGGGACAGTACCGAGACGTTCCCCACGGATTCACTGTCTCCACGTCGATCCCGAACAATGCAGCCTTGTATTCAACGAGATCGAGCAACTCGCCGCGTGCCCACGACGAAATCGACCACGCAACCACACCACTCGTCTCGCCGCTGTCGAGTTGGCCGAGTGACTCGAAGACGATCCGTTCACACCCGGAGTCGGCAGCTGCCCAGACGAGTTCGTTCGCAATATCGTGCTGGATTTGCTGGCGCAACCGACGCTCTTTGCGTCTGGTTTGGCGGAACTCGGACACCAAGTGATCGAATCGGTCAGTGTGTGCTTTCTCCTGTCTGCGCAACTCTGACAGGCGGTCGTTGACTCCTTCAGCGTCGGCCTTAAGCCGGAACAGCTTGGCTTTCGCCGGATGATCGAGAAACTGTGGTGGGCCGATCTGTGTTAGCTCCTCGCCATTCTGGTCGAGTGAGGCGGCAGTGACCTGCTTTTTGACGCCGAGATCGACCGCTAGCACTCGTCCATCGACAGTATCACAGACAGTTTCAGGGACGGCGACAGGCACATCCAGTGTGTAGCCATGGTCGCTTGCGTGAAGTGTTGGGGCTTTCACGTCGCCGCTGTCGAGCATCTGCTGAAACCGTGAGTGGACAGAGAAGCGAAGTTCGTGGTCAGTCCAGTCGTGATGGCTCTCTGGCGAGAGCGAATCCGGCGCGTTCAGTATCACGACCAGCTCTCCGTCTTCGACCGACAGTTCGTGGATGTGATAGTCGCCTTTGTCAGGTGCATACGGCAGTGTACCGTTAGGTTCAGGACACTCCACAAGATCGGTATAGGAATCGGGGAAGCACCCGTGGCGGTCGTAGTAGCTGTTGAGTTGGTCGACAACGCTTTCGAGGACACCCCATTCGATGTACGGCGCGTCGTCATCGTCGAACAGCCGTGTTCGGAGTCGCTGCCAGCCAATTCGACGGATTTTGCGCTCTGCTACTGTATCAGTGACGAACTGGAAGGCGTCGAACTCGTCGTTGTGAGCGTCGAGGACATGCGTGACGCGGTGGTAGACACACCGTTTGAAGCGGCTATACAGGTATTCCTCAACATCTTCAAAGGCGTCGTAGGCGTCGTCTCGAACGTACGTGTAGGATTGTCCAGCGTGGTCGCTGAAAGCGTCAAGATGGTCATCGTGCCAGTATTCGTCGGTGAGGAGTCGCCGTGTATGTGTCTGGACGAGCCTTGTGAGGCGGTCACAGGCGTCGTGATACTCGCCGGGGATGTGGAACTGTTCGGTGAGTTGCATGGTTATTCATCGCCGGTGGGTGGGGATGTCCGCACGAGTTTCACGTCTGCGCCGACCCAATCTTTTGGAGCAGTGACGTGTGCGCCACCATTGCCGGACGGTTTGACCTCTCGTCCAACAATTTCCTCGCCTTTGATTTCATATCTGTCTTCCATACTCTGATATATGTTATATATACATAAAAATTGTGTTACAGAATATAGGCGAATACTACCAAATCATACTAAATTTACTAATAGTTACGAAACCCCATCCTCGGCCCAGAATTCCGAGGCGGTCGCTGCGTCTCTATCTTCGAAGGCCGTTAGCATGCCTTCGATCTGTTCTCGTTTACTCGTGGCTGTGCCCACCGCTTATCCGGTCAATGTCGTCGAGAACGTCATCGAACGAGACCATC
>PXSF01000112.1 GCA_003022845.1 Halobacteriales archaeon SW_10_66_29
CTCGAAGTTCGACGCGCTGGACACCTCCAGCCAGCGGCCGCCGCGCTCGGGGCCGTGCTCCATGTCGTCGGCCGGCGCCCACACCTCGATGTCGTACGTCCGTGCGGACGCGAACGTCAGGTCGCCGTCGCACAGCAACACGACGCGGTAGGGCAGTCCGAGCCGCTTCAGGACTGCCTCGGCCTCTTCGACGAGCGCCTCCAGGCGTTCGTCGCTGTCCTCCGGTTCGACGAAGTTGACCAGCTCCACCTTGTTGAACTGGTGGACGCGGGCGAGCCCGCGGGTTTCGGTGCCGTGTTCGCCGGCCTCGCGCCGGAAGTTCGGCGAGTACGCCTGGTGTTTCAGCGGCAGGTCGTCCGCCAGCAGGATGTCCTCGGCGTACATGTTGGTGACCGGTACCTCCGCCGTCGGGCAGAGCCACAGGTCGTCGTCGTCGTACGGCTCGTCGTTGTGCCCGCCGACGCGGTAGGCGTCGTCGGCGAACTTCGGCAGCTGGCTGGTGCCGGTCATTGCGGTGCTGTTGACCGGCACCGGCGGGAACACCTCCCGGTACCCCTGCTCGCGGTGGACGTCCCGCATGAACTGGATCAGCGCGTGCTCCAGGCGCGCGGCGTCACCTTTCAGGAAGTAGAAGCCGCCGCCGGCGACTTTTGCACCCCGCTCGAAGTCGAGAATGTCGAGTTCCTCGCCGATGTCGTAATGTGGGACGACCTCCTCGGGGAACTCGCGCAGGTCGTCGAAGTTCACCCGCCGGACCTCCTCGTTGTCGAGCTCGTCGTCGCCCTCGGGGATGTCGTCGTGGGGGACGTTCGGGAGTTCGCGCTGTTCGATCGACTCCAGTTCGTCTTTGAGCTCCCCGGAGCGTTCGATAGCTTCCTGGGCCTGCTCCTCCTCGCCCTCGCGTTTGAGCTCGCCGATGCGGCTGCTGACCTGGTTGCGCTCGTGGCGCAGGTCGTCACCCCGGGATTTCAGCTCCCGCCACTCCTCGTCGAGCGCCAGGATCCCGTCGAGGTCGACGTCGTCGATCCCGCGGCGTTCGAGTGTCTCCCGGACTGCCTCCGGGTTCTCGCGGACGAACTGCCTGCGTAACATAGCTGTGCGTTC
The DNA here is from genome assembly GCA_003022845.1 of Halobacteriales archaeon SW_10_66_29. Taxonomy (GTDB): domain Archaea; phylum Halobacteriota; class Halobacteria; order Halobacteriales; family Haloarculaceae; genus Halovenus. The sequence continues at coordinate 1,105 of PXSF01000112.1, forward strand.
GAGAAGGGGTCCCAAAACCGTGTCGTTCCCGAGCGGTCATACTGGTGGCTGTACGTACGTGACAACTCGAATTGAGACTCCAGGCGGAACGGATCTGTCTCCGCAGAGAGCCGCGCCAGCGTCGCTCCCGTTCGCGCCGTCGCCGTCGCTTCGGTCCGTCGGGCCGTCCCGCTGTCCGAGCGCGCGGTCGGGCGGCTCCGGAGGTTCGAACGCCGCCGCCAGCCACTGGGCCCAGCGGGTCTCCCGGAGTTCCGCCCACGAGCGGTCGTCGCGACTCCCGAGGGCTGCCAGCACGACGATCAGCGCCAGGGCGCCGACGACGACAGACGACGGTTCGTCCGCGAGTGCCGTGCGCACGAGCGCGGCAGCGCCGGCAGTGCCGACCAGAACGCTCGTCACCTGCACCGGCCGTTCCCGAACGAGCGCAGCGATTCCCCGTCCCACCCGGAACAGGACCGACGAGACGGTCGCCGGGAGCAGCCACCGGATCGCCCGGTCGGCGGCGGCGAGCCAGGGCCCGACAGTGAGCGTCTCCCGGAGGTCGATCACGACGACGTCGGGTTCGGGCTCGGCGGTCAGCCAGCGGTAGAGCCAGGATGCTACCACGAACTGCTTCAGCCGACCGGCAAGGGACGACAGCCGGGAGTGTGTGGCCGCTTCGGCCACGCCGGCGAGTGTTCCCTCCACTGCGCCCAGCGCTCGCGAGCCGTGTCCGAGCTGCTGTAACCAACCCGGAGTTTCATCCGGACCGTCAGACTCCGCCGATCCGTCGTCCCGCCAGTTTAGCCGTTCACCGGGCCAGCGGCGCCGGAGCGGTCCGAGCAGCCGTGACCCGCCGATGGCGTCCCACAGGCGATGCTGGACCCGCCGGAGGACGCCAACAGCATTCGATCCCCGCAGGACGGGACGCTGGTCGGTCATCCGTCGGTGAACGTGATCAGTTCGGCTTCGATGGTGGTCGAGCCGAGTTCGAGGCGGATCGTCTGCCCGGCGAGCAGCGTCTCGCCGCGGAAGCGGATCGATCCATCGTCCAGTTCGCGCACGTGCAGTTCGGCGACGAGTTCGACGTCGCGGTTGCGCGGGTGCTCGCGCAGGAAGATGTCGCCGTCGTCGCTTTCGAGGACCACCTCGGCTGGCTCGTCGGTCTTCTCGACGATCCGTGCGGTTTCGGTCCCGCGGACGCGTTCGGTCATGCCCTCGGTGATGACCTCAGCGCGCTCTGGCGGGATGTTCGTCAGTTGCAGGCGGGCGGTCCGGACCGTGGGTGTGCCCGGTTCCGTCAGTCCGTCACGCCGAATGACCTCCCCATCGATGTCGTACTCGCCGGTTTCGAGGGGTATCGACGAGCCGATCCGGACCTGCCTGTCGCCGAACAGCAAGCTGCCGTCTTCCGAGCGTGTGAGCGCGTTGACCCCGAGAACGATCCGTCGCCTGTTCGCGTTGCCGGTGGCGTAGACCGTCACCTCTTCGACGGTCACGACGGGCGTGTCGCCGATCCTGAACTCGTCGCCGGGCTGGACGTCCGCGGCGACGCTGGTCGGGACTGTGGTCTGGAGGACCAGCGGGCGTTGCTCGGTTTCGATCGTCGAGGAGCCGCGGCTGACGATCGCCCCCTCGAGTTCGTACTCACCGGTTTCGAACGGCACCGTCGACCCGACCCGGACCGGCTGACCGCCGAACTGGAGTGTCCCGCCACGATCGATCGTCTGTGCGGTGATTGCGAGCAGTGCGTACCGCGTGCTATTTCCACTTGGATACGCCTCGAAATCCGTGATCTCTGCAAACGTGTCGCCGGCAACGCGGAACTGATCGCCGACCGCGATCTCGTCGATCGTCCCCGAGCTAACCTGGGTCTCGACCACGAACGTCGACTCCTGAATCGGCAGATCCCTGCCCGACTGGTCGACGCGGGTCACCTGTCCGTCGGCGCTGTACTCCCCTGTATCGATGCCGAGCGTGCGCCCGAGCCGGAGCCGGTCGCCGCGGAACTCGAAGGTCGGTGCGTCGCCGGCGTCGGCGGGCTCGATCCGCGTCCCGTTGATCTCCGCACGGATCGTGACGTTGGTCGACCCGTCAACGTCGAACCGGTACACGTCGGTGATCGTCAGGCTGTGGGCGGTTCCGTCCGGATCCCACTCGTCACCCGGGGAGATGCGTTCGGCGACGTACTCCGGTTGCTCCCCCAGATCGATCGTCGCGTAGCGCGTGTCGGCTTCGCCGCCGCCCGGCAACAGCAACGTGACGCCGGCGACGACGACTGCGAGAAAGAGCAATACCACGAGCACGTCGATCACGTTGACCAGGCCGAACAGTCGGCCCTCGTCGTCGAGAAGCGATCGCCCCGATCCGTCTGCCATGCCCCAGCTTTGCGGGGAGCCTGTAGTAAAGGTTCTGTTCCGGGGTATGCCGATCCGGTCACGCCGTCCCGTCGGTCACCGCCGCGTGCGGGCCGGTGTCACCTCCCGGCCGGCTCACACGTCGCGTACCAGCACGAGCGCGCGTTCGCCGTCGCTGTAGTAGTTCGGGACGGTGCTGCGCTGCTCGAACCCGTACTCGCGGTACAGCTCGATGGCGCCCTCGTTGCTCTCGCGTACCTCGAGTTTGACCGCGCTGGCGCCCTCGGCGTCGAGGACCCCGATCGCCTGGGTGAGCAGCCTCGCACCGACTCCGTCCCGGCGGTGGTCCCCGTGGACAGCGAGGTCCTTGATGTGACCGATCCGCCGGCCGTGTTTGTAGATCGTATCGGCGACGACGTATCCGATTACGGCGCCGTCGACGGCCACCAGAAACCCCGGCTCGCCGAGGTACTGCTCGAACGCGCTGAACGGCCACGGCTGCGGAAACGCGGACTGCTCGATCCGGTACACTGCGAGCAGATCGGCCCGCTCTGCGAGCCTGATCTCGGGACCGGCGTCCCGCGAAGGCGCAGGTGTCGTCACGGATAGTTCTACGCCATCGGGACACAAAGGCGTGGTGGCGATCCAACTCCTCGCGCTCCGGGTCCCGTTCTGTCGGCGGAGTGAGTGCAGCCGTCGATAAAATGCGCTGCCTATCCTGTAGTGTAAAGTATCTTTTAAACACCGCGTTTGTGACCTCTTCGGTTTCCTCGTGGTGAGGGAGCCGTGCCCGTATCGACCTGATCAGTCGATCCGGAATTCCCCTCCTGCTGGATCTGTCACTCAGTCACACACGATCGGATCAGAAGGTTCTTATTCGACAAACTCCAACCACGATTTGCACCCGTTTTGGGTGCCACCAAACCCCCACCCCCCCCCCCTATTTCACATTTCCCACCTGGTCTCTTTCCCCCCATCCCCACTTTCAGTCCGGTGCCCCGCTGCTCGCCGTCAGTCACGACTCCCTCGTTTGTGGCGAACGTCAGAGCTCCGCCGCCGGTCCGATCGCCGCCACTCATACGGTCGTTCGTGATTCGTTACCGCTACGCTCAAAGGGACATTTGATCGCGTGGAGGTACGAGCGCGGACGAGACGATTGCGCTGTGGTGCGACTGGATCGGGTGGCTCAGTCGGCCGACGCTGCCGACCGCTCGGTCCCTTCCAGCAGCGCGCGCTCGAGCGCTTCCATACCGTCCTGGACGGTACGGGTTTCCCCGCTATCCCTGTGTGGGTAGACGGCCGACAGCGTTCCGTCCTCGTAGACGGCCAGACACATCGCCGGCGTCACCAGCCAGTCGCACCAGTCACCGACTTCGGGGGTGTAACACTCCCTGATCTGGAAGAACGGCGCGAGGCTGTACTCCTGGTCGGTCGCCCAGGACTGGAACTGCAGGTACGTGTCGCGCACGTCGCTCTCCGGGTCGTCGATCGGCGTCCGGTTCGGCCAGTGTTTGCGATGGAGATCCGCGATCGCACCCTGCCCCGCAAGTACGCCGAGCTCCTCGTACACCTGCGACGCCTGCGACCGGGCAGGCGCCGGGAGCTCGCTTCTGACGTGGAGTTCGACAGTGACGTCTCGATCGGTTTCGGATGCGATCATACCCGCTCGGCTCTACGTACCACGAGCCAACGCAAAAACATTTTTATCAGGGTACAGGTATGTCGAACCCGTGACGGGACGGGGACAGTCAAGCGATTCACGAAACTTTACTCACGCCTCGTCGGAGTCGGCCGGCCCGTCGTCTGTCTGTCCGTCGCCGGGCCTACCGCCGTCGGAATCGGCCGATCCGTTTCCGCCGTCTTCACCGCCGTCTGCTCCACCGTTGTCGCTCGTTCCACTCTCGTCCGGGCGCTCCTCGCCGTCCCCGTCGTCTTCGAGGTTGTCCCTGAGGGTTCGGAGTTCGGCCTCGACGTCGATATCGACGGGGTCCTGGGTTCCGTCGTCCACGTCGATAGACGCGCCCCCTTCCGTTCCGTCGCCCTGTTCCGTCTCGCTCTCCTCGATTTCGTCCTGGATCCTGTCGCGGAGGCTGCGGGCCTCGTCGAGCAGTTCGCGCGTGTCGTCGTCCGGCGGCCGCCCCTCGACTGCCGACTGGATCTCCGAGAGGGTGCTGTCGAGCTGGTCGAGCGTGGCACGGCTGAGCTGTTCGGCACGCTCGCGGGCCTCCGAGACTGACGACCCGCTGCCGGTCGGTTCCCGGCCCTGTGCCAGCCGGAGCGTCCGCTGTAGCAGCTGCAGCGCCTTGATGTTCGTCTGGAGGATGAGGATCAGGCCCGGGATCGCGACTTCGCTGGTGAACTGCGAGAGCTCCCCCGGCGTCGGCGGCCGCAGCCGCCGGTCGGGTTCCATCTCGCGCTGGAGCTCCTGCAGCGAGCGCGTGAGATCCGCCAGCAGTTCCGTCACGTCCGGATCCCTGTCCGGGTCGCTCATGTCGGTTGGTAGGACCCCCTGTCACTAAACACCGTCGCGACTGTTCCCGGGCCGGAAACCGTGGCCGGCCGTCCTCCCGTCGCCGATCTTTGAGCCTTTAGGCGTACCAAAACTCTTTTGTTTTTAGGAGAGCCTAATCCAGGGTGATGAGGATCTCCGACGAGCGGCCACCCGCGGTGGCCGAGGAGCAGGCGACGGACGACGCCCCGGTGACCGCCCACCGGTGCTCGCCAGACAGGATCGTGTTTACCGAACAGGACAACACCGACGGCTGGATCGCGACCGACCTCACGGTCGAGGTTTCCCGCTGACGCGTCCTCCCGGTCGCGCTGTCGCTGTTCCCGAACCGTTTCACGTTCGATACAGTCGCGTCTCTGATCGCTCCTCGCTCGCTCCGGAGGCCATCACTCTCCTTTCGGTGGCCTCTCGCCCAATATCGCACCTGATAGCAGCAGTCCGCAGGACTACATACGGTTTGGATACCGATTAAATCGGCTTAATTGGCGCTTATTTGAGCCGAGTATGTGGTCTTTATATACTGATTACGGCTGTGGTACCGTCCAGGATGCGAGTGAACACGATCGGCGCGATCCTACTGGGAGTCGTACTGGTAACAGCAATCCCGGCGGCCAGCGTGGCGGTGCCGGCCGCCGTCGGTGCTGGCGACGCAGTCGAGAAGCAGGGCCCACCGTCGATGGACGGCGTGGAACTGTCGGACCTGAGTGCGCCGCCGAACGCCACACAGGGTGATGTCGTCGAGGTCGAGGCGACAGTGAACAACACGGGCGACGAGGCGGCCAGCGGTCAGGTGCAGTATCGCTTCGACGAGACGCCGCGCGGCACCGAGCGAGTCGACCTCGACTCCGGCGAGGAAACGACGGTCACCTTCGAACTGCGGACGAACGGCATCGAGGCGGGCAACTATACCCACGGTGTCTACGCCGGTGACAGCAACGCCATGGCGGAGATCGAAATCGAGGAAGGGGACCGCGGCGGCGCTCCCGACCGGTCGTTCGAGGTCTCGAATCTGACGGCGCCGGAGAACGCCAGCCAGGGCGAGTGGATCGACGTCAACGCGACGATCACGAACACCGGTGACGGCCAGGCGGCCGGCCCGGTCAAGTACAAGATCAACGACTCGGTGAAGCGTGCCACTGGCGTCAACCTCGACGCCGGCGAGAGCACGAACGTGACCTTCGAGTTCAACACGCAACCGGTCGAGCCGGGCAACTACACGCACGGCGTCTACGCCGGCGGGGACAACGAGACTGCGGAGATCGAGATCCCCGACGGCGACGGTGACGGCGACGCCGACCTTGCGGCGTTCCAGGATACGACGCCGCTCGATGCGAGCCAGACCGAGCCGAACAGTCTCGCGGGCAAGATCCGCGTCGAGGAGCAGTACGCCGACAACACGAGCGTCGAACTCGTCGTCGACACCGAGGAGAACTCCACGCTCGAGATCACTGTCGAGGGCCACGCCGAGAACGTGACGTTCTACCTGCAGCAGCAGGCGCTCGAGGCCTCACAGGACCTCGACAACGTGTCAGTGTACGTCGACGGCGCGGAGATCGAACTGCACGAGGACGCTGGCCCGGGCAACAGCCCGTGGATGGCGATCGAGGTCGACCACTTCTCGACCCGGACAGTGAGCTTCGTGAGTGAGGACGGCGACGGCGGCTCGTCGTGGATCGGCGAGGGGCCGCCCCAGGACCTGAACGGCGACGGCCTCTACCGCGACGTCGACGGTGACGGCGAGTTCAGCGTCACGGACGTCCAGGCGCTGTTCGAAAACCTCGACTCGGCGGCCGTGCAGGACCGTGCGGATCAGTTCGACTTCGCCGGCCAGAACGACGGCGAGGTGACAGTTGCGGACGTGCAGGCGCTGTTCGTCGACCTGATGGGCCAGTGAGAATCAGGACTGCGTAACCTTCTCGCGGAACTTCTCGCGAACTTTCTCGATTTTCGGCTGGGCGTGCATCTGGCAGTAGGCGTCGTTGGGGTTTTTGTCGAAGTAGCTCTGGTGTTTCTCCTCGGCGCGCCAGAACCGCTCCAGGGGCTCTAGCTCGGTCACGACGGGGTCGTCGTAGCCGCCTTCCTCGTCGAGCGCGTCGATGTACCCCGCGGCGAGTTCGCGCTGCCGCCCGTCGTGATAGAGGATGATCGAGCGGTACTGCGTCCCCACGTCCGGCCCCTGGCGGTTGCGCTGCGTCGGGTCGTGGACCGTGAAAAACACCTCCAGCAGCCCCTCGTAGGAAACGACGTCGGGGTCGTACTCGACCTGGACGACCTCCGCGTGGCCGGTGTTGCCGGAACAGACCTCCCGGTAGGAGGGGTCGTCGACGTGTCCCCCGGCGTACCCCGAGGTGACGGACTCGACGCCGTCGAGTTCCTCGAACGCCGCCTCGATACACCAGAAACAGCCGCCGCCGAACGTCGCTTGCTCAGCCATACTCCGAGTTTTCGGCGCGAGACGTATGTACCTGACGTGGGATGTACGCATCTCCGCGTCCGCCGCGCTCCACCCGAGTAGCTCAAATCAGCCGATTAACTCGTTTTCCGGGATGGTATCATACTGATTGTTGTGACTCGTTACTGCCGGGTATTCGTCAGACGCCAGTTTCGAGCCGTGAAACCGCCGCTATTGCGATGTAGTGGTGAAAATAATCACGACAATCAGTATCAGTCGGCTTACTGGTTTCGGGTACTTATATAGCGAGGGCGTTACTACAGGGGAGCGTATGTGTGCGCAAGTCGACGCGGAGATCGAGGAGGTGCCGGGCGACGCGACGACCGGCGAGGATGACGCGGTTCCGGTGGGCGTCAAGCTCGGGAGCACCCGGACGGTCGTCGCCCTCCCGACGGAGGACGGGTCGGCGATCAAGACGATCAGGACCCTCACGTGTCTGGCCAGCTACGAGGATCCACTGACGGGCGAGGAGAAGTACCTCTACGGGGAGGAGGCGGCGACGGAGTACCCCGACCGGGTCCAGTTCATGCTCCGGTCGGGCCTGCCCGAGGACGCCGACCGGGCCGAACTCACCGAACAGTTCTTCGGGGCCGTGATCGAGTCCCACGACATCCCCGAGGACAGCGCGGTCGTGTACGCGATTCCGACGATCGACAACCCGGCAGGCCTGGAGAACCTGCAGAACGTCATCGAGAACAGCCCGATCGGCGACGAACTGATCGAGAGCTACCCCGAGTCGCTGTGCGGCGCCATCCCGGCCTTTGGCGACGGCCTCGAGGCGATCGAGGAGATCTTCATCGCGGTCAACATGGGCTCGACGAACCTCGAGGCCTCCGCCTATCGCCGCGGCGAGCAGCTCTCGCCGACGACGACCGGCGCCATTACCGGCAACGAGGTCGACCGGATCATCGCCAACTACGTCGAGGAGGAAACCCAGGGCCGGGTGAACATCGACATCACGACCGCCCGCGAGTACAAGGAGGAGCACGCCGACTTCGACAACTTCGAGCCGTTCACGGACGTGATCCAGCAGCCCGGCGGCGGCAGCCACGAGTTCACCATCGAGCGCTCGGTGATGGACGCCGTCGACGAGTACCTCGACGACGTCGTCGAGGAGTTCGCCAACTCCTTCCTCTCGCAGCTGGCCAGCGACAACATGAAAGTGTACCAGCTCGCGCTCGACCGACCGATCGTGCTCACCGGCGGGATGGCCTGCATCCCCGGGATCGTCGAGGAGTTCGAGAGCCGCGTCGAGCAGGCGCTCGGCCGCGACGTCGAGGCCGTCACCGCCGACCGACCCGACCTCGCGGCGACGATCGGCGCCCAGCGCATCGCCGCTCGTCTCGCCTGATCGGCCGGTCGCCTGTCACGCCGTCGCCCCAGCCCATGTGAAGTACCCCGCGCCCGGTGGCGCGGGGCGTCCGTGTTTAGTCCTACACAGTTGACGCAACGGACTTTAATTCCTCTCGCGCTCCCTGTGACGGTTGCGCCGACGTTCCGTGTCGGTCAACACCCGAAGCAAAAAGTGCTCCGTGAGAGTCGGTCGCTCCACCACGACCCGATGCCGCCCGTCTCACCTTCTTCACTCGGGGAAGGGTTTCGAGAGACGGCACATTTTCATGCTGTTGGTCAAACCACTCCTGGACAACGCACACTGCTGCCTTCCGGTCAGCGTGGTCTTGGAATCGGCATTCCACACATCTGAACCGCTTTTTGTGGCGATTCGCCCGTTCTGTATGCTGGCACTCCGTCCGTGGACACCGTTGACTCGTGTACTCGGGATCAACTTCAGCACACGGAATCCCGTCCCACGCAGCCTTGTACGAAACCATGTCTTGGAGTGCTGCGAACGGCAGCGAGTGCAGGCGGCGGTTCATCCGCGTTCCGTAGTCGAGTGAGTCTCGCATATCTTTGAGGTCTTCAAAGACAACTACCGGAGCCGAGAATTGCGAAACCCACTCGACTACTTGCCGCGACACTTTGTGCAGACAATCGTGGACGTAATCCCGTTCTTCTGTCTGGACGACTGCCTCACAACTAGTTTGCTTGGCTTTCTGCATCCGCTTTCGTTTCGTGAAAAACTCGTGTCGCTGTTCTTTCACCGATGGATACTCGAATACCACGGAATCTTGTATGTCACCGTCCCTGCCCATCGCAGCAAGAGCAATACAGTCCTCATTCACGTCAGCGCCAACAACCGTGTCTGCATCAGTTTTGTTGGCGACTCTGTGGTGTTCGTGGGTGACAGTGACGTGGAGTCGCCACTCGTCGTGCTTGTGAACAACTTCAGCCGTCCCAACTCGCCACTCATCATCGGTGAAGGCAGTCCGTAGACGGTCGAAATGGTCGGGGCTGCCGCGAAGTTTGCCTTTGACGTGATTGTACGGTTCAGAGCTGATGCGGAATCGAACCGTATCTCCATCTTCAACGAAGACGCGATAGCCTTCGCCGTGGTTCATCACCATCGGGTACAACCCGTCAATGTATGGGTACGGGCGGCCCCAGTCGTCGTCTTTGTGATCGTGGTACGTTTCGATTTCACCGAGAGCTTTCTCAACGATGAGTTGACTCGTGTTTTTGACGTGAGTGGCGTTATCAACGACAGGTGATTTGATGTCGTCCCACTCCCAGCCTTCTTTGTCAAGACGATTGACTTCATTGCGGATGCGTCGAGCTTCGAGGCACCCGGTTTGCAGATCGTCGCCACTCCCCGTCTGGATATCTAATCCGAACGACAGTGTGTGGGTGAGTTGCAACGACTGCACTACGTTTCTATATGGTTTGAAGGGTGTTAAGTGTGAGGTTTTGACGCGCTTTACCCCCGACCACGGTGGGTCGGGGTACTCGCGCTGTTCTTTTTGTAGACCGCCCCGGTGTGGCGCTGTCGCCCTGGAACGTCAGCCAGGCCCCGTCGCCCTAGAACGTCCGTCAGGCCCCGTCAACGCGCTTGATCTCGGTGTCGCCGCCCCGGTCGAGACAGCCCGCCGCTGCGATCGCGATCCACGCTCGCTGTGCTCCGCATGCCAGTCACACACCAAACTCTAAAGTAGAGACCACCTACTCCGGGGTTTCGGCTGAGCGATACTCGGCCGCACTCAAAAGGTACTTGTTGTTGATTCTCCTCTGGTCACATGGAGAATGTCATCGGAGGATTTCCCGGCGTACCTCGACGTGGATTACACCGCGGGCGAGGGCGAATCGCCGGAGACGTACCCGGGTATCGAGGACAAGATCGAGAAGGCGGTCGAGGTCACACGCGAGGGCCTCGAACAGTACAAAAATCCCGTCGTGATGTGGACCGGCGGGAAGGACTCGACGCTGACGATGTACTTCGTCCGCGAGGTCGCCGAGGAGTTCGGCCTCGAGGTGCCGCCGGTCGTGTTCATCGACCACTACCAGCATTTCGACGACATCCACGACTTCGTCGACCGCTGGGCCGAGGAGTGGGACCTCGAGGTGATCTACGCCCGCAACGAGGACGTCGGCGCGTACGTCGAGGAGCACGGCCTCGAACCGGGTGACGACATCCCCGTCGAGGCGCTCAACGAGCACAACCAGCACCACGTCCGCGAGATCCTGGAGTACGAGGAGGACACGTTCCCGTTCCTGCTTGACACCTACGTCGGGAACCACCTGCTGAAGACGGTCGCACTGAACGAGGCGCTCGAGGAGCACGACGTCGACGGCGTCATCTCGGGCGTCCGGTGGGACGAACAGGAGGCCCGCGCCGACGAGACGTTCTTCTCGGCGCGCCACGACCCCGACCTGTACCCGCCCCACGACCGCGTCCAGCCGATCCTGCAGTTCGACGAGCGCGCCGTCTGGGA
>PXSF01000113.1 GCA_003022845.1 Halobacteriales archaeon SW_10_66_29
ACGGGGGAATCGTGACGAGTTCATCGAAGCGGTCGAGTTGTGGTTTGAGTTCATCGACCCGATTCTTGCAGAAAAACGGCGATCTCCTCCGAGTGACAAAGATCCCATTCGTGATCGCGTGGATATCACGGCGTCAGCACTGATCGCGCTGGCTCGCCAGCACGGCTTGGATGTACGGGTCAACCATGACGTCGTTCCCAAGGCCGTATACAACCAGGAGTACTATCCACGTGGGGAGTGACTGTCTCGTAGAGCGCCCGTCTGGATAGAATGCATGCCAAGCGATACCTTCCACGTCGTATTTATTTATAGAGAAGATGAGCCCCGGCTCCGGAGTATGGTGAATGTCCTTGGAACTACAGAGGATATGGAGCTGCGGGAAAACCCAGAGGATATGGACCTGTCCGAACGGTCTTACATTCCCTATGAATTCGGACCCCTGATTGGTAGCATTGAGGCAGCAAACTATCGCTCTCGACAAAAGGGAGGATGGGGGGCGCATGTTTCTCTCCCTCAGGACCGCTATGGTCTATCCTCCGATGACCACGATGTTAATGCAGAGGCGTGTCGCCACATAATTGATCTCACGCAACGTCTCTACCAAGAGTTACCGAAGCGGCCAGCGCTCGTTTTCAGCACGTCACCGACATTTGCGGCAACCACACACCGTTGCCGGACAGAAACGACAGCGGGACGTTCGACTGGCCGAGAAAGTACACCACTTGGTTAGACATTTATACGCCGGATGAAGTCGAAACTATCGGGCGCGAGACGCTACTGTCGGCCCCGGCCCCCCGTATCGACGAATTGACAGACGGCTCAGTACTCCTCGCTAGCAAACATCCATTGGAGGTGTCCGAACACCAACTTGATAATGTAGGGTCACATCTGGGAATCCCGACCTGGCTCGAATGCATCGAAGAATAAGTCCGTAGCTCCGCGGGTTTCAGTATCTCACGTGACGAAGTTCGCTGAGGAGGTCGTCGCTGAGCGCCTGCGTACAGAGTCAAAACAAAAGATCAGCCTGCTACTCTTCGGCTACTTCAGCCACAGCTTCGTAGATCATCCAGAGCTCCACTTCTGGCTCGCCGTGCTCGCTAGGGAGTGCTGGCACGGCGAGCGCGTCGGCAACAGGGAGATGCAATTTCCGGCTGGATTCTCCCCTCTGGCGGATCGACGACGACGAGATCAGGACTGGTCTGGTCAGGGCGGTCCGTGACGGTGATCTGGATCGGGCGACGGCAACCAGTGTGGCCGAGCAGGCGGCACAGCCGGGATACAAGCAGGCGGTCGTCGATGCAGCCGATGGGAACACCCTCGACGCTGATCAGATTGCCGACGCAGTGCGGCGTATCGATGGTCTGCAGGCGACCAAAGCGGCGAACGCCCAGCAACTGATCGCCGCGAGTGGCAGCCAGGGCATTCGACTCATCGACGACCTTGACGAACAGACGCTGCGCCGGCTGACTGCATTTGACGCTAATTCGCTTGAGACGGATAAGGTTGCGTCTGCCGTCGAGACGATTGAGGAACTATCAGGTACTCAGGTGACGAGGGGCCGTCGGTTGCTTGCGGACGCTGATGAAGATGGATTCAGACTCGTCGCTGACGCAGATAGCGATACGGTTGACGATGTTTTGTCTCTCAGTCTCGACACCAGCGGAACGACCTTCCCGGATGATCTCGCCGATCAAGTCCGGGTCGGACTTGCGCAGGGATACTCACGCGAGCACTTCTCGACAAACTCGTGGGCGAAATACGTCTACCCCGATGCGGAGAGTGCCATGGAAGTCGCTGGGATGATCACCCGCGAGCTCGACGAATTGGACAGTAATCCCAACGTCGAAGGCGCAGCGCGAGTGGCTGCGAAAGAAGGCGAAGGCGGAACTGGATCGTTCCTCATTGATTTACCTAAACCAGAAATATCTGATAAACCTGTTAAAGGAGCAGCACTAGAGATTCGTGCTGGGAAGTGGAAAGCGGGAGACCTGGATTCCGGTACGCTCCAACTCAGCTACGAACCCAACGTTGATCTTACCGACATTGAAGAGGTGGATGGGAACCCAGTTGAGGATATTGCTGAACAGGTCTATGGAACTGAAGACTTAACGAGCAAAGTCAGAAATGACCTGGGGGTTAATAGCGGTGGGAAAACGCCCGAATTTGATTCGCTCCAATCATCTGTGGACGGCGGCGGAAGTGTTTACGTTGAAGCGAAAAATGTAGAAAAAGGTGATACCGATCTGAGCAACACTCAAATGACAGTAATTACACGCACGGAAAGTCAAGCAAACTACTTAAACGATAAGTTTGACAACCAGTCGTGGTTTACTGCTAAAGCGGCTGATGGTTTATAACCCAAAAATTAAAATATATTAAAATATTGTGTAATCGTATGTTCGAGTCACACATTGATATAGCCTTTATTTATCAGGAAAATCCCGAAACGAGCCTCTCAAGAATATTGAACGTTTTAGACACTACTGGCGAATACGACTATACCAAACTATCAAGCGACGAAATACTATTGGATGATGAATTGAATGGCTGTAGCATAATCCTAGGGGATAGAGAAAGACATCTGTTCCAATACAACGATGATATAATCAAATTCATCATTCAATGTGAGAACCTGACCTGGTCTTCAGACGGGCGAGAGCGCTTGGGCGCAGCATTCTCCTTTGTGACATATGTCTATGCCCACACCGACCCCCAGTACGTCTTCGGAATGCACGATTGGCGGGCTGAACGCATCCCCAAGGATCCGGATGAGTTCGATTATGCATTACCATCCCCGATCACCGATGAGGGACTCGCACAGAACTGGATCAACCACCCGACGTGGCTGATGATATTCCCGCCCGAATTGGTCGAGGTGTATGGCCGTGAGTGGTTGCTCAACCTCCCAGCCGAGACCGTCGAAGAACTCGACGACGGCGCAATCATGACCGTCGCAACAGAATCGATTCTCGACTGTCAGTCCGATACCGAAATCGCCCAAGAGATAGGCGACGCAATGGAACCGATCGAACAACGCTTCCAGCAACGCGACATTTAAACGGAAAACATTACCATCAAATTAGAATATCATATTTCAATCGATGTAATTTGCGGTGTTGCACGCAAGACAGCGGCAACATCGAATTCCTGATATTCTATTTTCCACCGATAACGACGATTTAGCAGCAGATTTTGAGATAGGACGATTCGATTTCAGCCAACGTGCGCCCGGCGGACGGTCGAGCGAAGCGGCAATAGACACAGGTCCAGCAGAAGTTCCCGCGGCGTCCCGTCTCACTCGCGGTTCGCCGCGAACCACTCGACGGCAAAGTCCACGAGCCGGCGTTGATCCATCAGTTTCGCATCCCCCACCCCAATTTGCCCCGTCGCAACGGCGTCGGGGTGCTCGCGCTCGAAAGCGTCGCCACAGTCCTGGAAATCCCCGTCGTCGACGACGGTGTCCTCCCACTGGACCCACTCGCGGTCGCCGTCGACCAGCACCGCGCTACAGCTCGACGTCGTCTCGATGTCGAGGTCACCGCGGTACTCCGCAAGGTGGAGCGAAGTGTTGGTCGCGTGCGTCGTCCCCAGGAACAGCACCTGCCCGTCGCAGTCGTAGACGCGGGCGAGCGGTGACTCCTCGCCCAGCGAGTAATCGAGCGAGTGGCTCCCGGTGACGAACTCGGCGTCGGCACCCCAGGCGGCGAAGGAGTGCTGGGGGTGGCTGCTCCGGCGCACCGCCGGATAGGAGCGGAAACACTCGGCGATGGCGCCCATCCCCTGGGTCGGCGTCACGTCGGGGCGGTACGGCGGCATCTGCTCGCGGATCGTCTCGTACCACGACTCGGGCACGGGCGGGGCGCTCATGTTCGTCGGGTCGCGGTTGCCGGGCGAGTGAGTCGGCATCACGACCGTGCCCTCCTCGCCGACCGCGGCCAGCAGGGCGTCGATGACGGCCGGCGCGCCGCCACACACCCAGCCCAGCGACGACAGCGAGCCGTGGACGAGCACCGTGTCCCCGCTGTCGACGCCGAGGGCGCCGAGGTCGCCCAGCATCGACTCGACGGTGATCGGCTCGTCCGACCGGTCTTCGGGAAGCGTCTCGCTCATGGGCCGTCGTGTCCGCCGCCGGCCATAAGCTTCGTGGACGTGTGCGGTCGGTTGGCACGGTCGGCGCGGCGGGGCCCGAGGCCGCGGATCGCGATCCACTCGCCGGCAAGTGCACCGATCATCCCGACGAGCGGATGGAAAAACCGTTAGGCAGGGACCCGGAATCGGGCCCATGGATCAACGGATTCACGACCACGCCGAAATCCTGGTGGACTGGAGCGCCCGAGTGGACGCGGGCGACGACGTCGTCCTGTCGGTCGGCGAAGGCGCACACGACCTAGGGGTAGCGGTCGCGAGACGCCTCGGCGAGCGTGACGCGAACATGCTCGCCACCTACAGTTCGGACGAACTCGACCGAGCGTACCTGCGCGCCCACAGCGGCGCGTTCGAATCGGATCCCGAGTTCGAGGTGGCGCTGTACGAGCACGCCGACGTGGTGCTCTCGTTGCGCGGGACGCGCAACACCACCGAGCAGGCGGATGTCTCCGACGAGACCCAGCGCAACCACGCCCAGGCCAGCCGGAAGATCCGCGAACTCCGGATGGACACCGACTGGGTGTCGACGGTCCACCCCACCCGCGCGATGGCCCAGCAGGCCGGGATGAGCTTCGAGGCCTACACCGACTTCGTCTACGACGCCATCCTCCGGGACTGGGAGAGCCTCGCCGAGGAGATGAGCCGGCTGAAGACGATCCTCGACGAGGGCAGCGAGGTCCGGGTCCTCAAGGAGCACGATCTGACCGATCTCACACTCTCTATCGAGAACCGGACGGCAGTCAACAGCGCCGCGAGCGTCGCCTACGACTCGCACAACCTCCCCAGCGGCGAGGTGTTCACGGCGCCGCGGGACACCGCCGGGCAGGGGGTGTTCGACGTCCCGATGACGATCCGCGGCAAGCGCGTCCGTAACGCCCGGCTCGCGTTCAAGGACGGCGTGGTCGTCGACTGGGAGGCCGCAGAGGGCGAGGACGTGCTGAGGACGATCATCGAGACCGACGAGGGCTCGCGCCGCCTCGGCGAACTCGGGGTCGGCATGAACCGCGGCATCGACCGCGTGACCGACCAGATCCTCTTCGACGAGAAGCTGGGCGGCACCGTCCACATGGCGCTTGGCCGCTCCTACGACGCCAACCTCCCGGAGAGCGAGGACGGCAACGACAGCGCCGTCCACGTCGACCTCATCACGGACATGCGCGCCGACGGCACCCGCATGGAAGTCGACGGCGAGACCATCCAGCGCGACGGCGTCTTCCGCTGGGAAGAGGGGTTCGAGGAGTAACTGTTCCGAGGGCCGTGTTACACTGGCCTTCGCTAACAGTCTGTTTCTGCCGCCCACACACGCCGCATCCTGGCGGATTAATGATGATTAGCAAGAGAACCTACAGATTCGGTTGTGTACTAAATCAGAACGGTACAAGTTGAACAATTGTCTAATTTTCAGATTTTTCATGAAATTTAACGTCATTGGCGAGTAAATCAGCACTATGCCGACGAGTATTCTCGGAGGTCTTGACCCAGCAGAACTGGTGATTTTGGTGGTCGGCCTCGCGTCGCTGATTCCCGTCGCAATGTATTACCGGGACGTACCCACCTGGTGCGTTGTCGCATATGGATGCCTTCTGATTGGAGCCGTTACCACGAACCTCGAACATCTGCTTTGGCCTGGACGACTCCATCTTATCGAGCACAGCATCGGTTACTTTGGCGCGGGTGTCGCAAGCGGGGTGGGTGCATACATCCACCGAAGACGTGTTGCTCAATCTTCACAGTCCGATTTATCGCTGGAGGGTCCGTAATAATGGCTTCCGAGGCGGTTGTCTCGCTGCTCGATTTCGGCGCGACTGTTGGATTCCTCGTTGCCGTCGGAATCGGACTCCAACAAACCCGTGATCAAGGGATCAACCAGTTGTTTTGGCTGGTGTTCATTTTCACCACAGGGTTGGCCAGCGTGTGGATGGCACTCTCAACCATCGAGTGGATCGGAATCCAGAGCACGGTAATGGATCTATTCACCAACACACTCCAGGCTGTTGTCATCGGATCGTTCGGGGTCGGTGTCATCGGGACACACGTCGTTGTCCAAAATCTCAAACAATCGAGAGCGGAGACAGTCCGACAGGCCTCGATTGTCGCAGTCTTCAGTCGGGTGCTTCGCCACAATCTTCGAAACGACCTCAACGTCGTTCGCGCACACTTGGAGATGCTTGAGGACCCCCCCCAGGATCATCCGATCGATGTGGCAGCAGTTGACAAGATCGACGACCTCCTAGAGTTGGCCGATACTGCCCGGGACATCGAGTCGATCGCCAATAGTAATCCCGACCGGCAGCCGGTTGAACTCACGTCGCTGGTCGAGAACGTAATCCGGCAGGTCGCGCAGAACTATCCATCCGCGTCCGTCACTGTTGAGTGCCCCAATGAAGTGTTCATGGAGGCGAGGCCGACGGTGCGGACAGCCTTGGAGGAACTCATCGAGAACGCTGCCAAGCACGCCGGCATGCAACCCACTGTGACGGTATCGATCGAAACCTCCGCCGACGTCGTTTCGCTCACCATCAGCGATGATGGCCCAGGGCTTCCAGAGCAGGAACGGGCCGTGCTCCAAGTTGGCTCGGAATCCAAACTCATGCACGGAAGCGGTCTGGGACTCTGGCTGTCCTACTATATCGTCACCAACCACGACGGCTCGATTGACACCGAAGTCACCGATGCTGGCAGCCGGGTCACCGTCAGGCTTCCACGTCAGTCGGCTCCTGCCGAGGTTGTGGACGACAAGACACTGCTCGACAAGTTCCACCGCGAGCAGGATCGGTTTGAGGCCGTCTTCAAGCAGGCGTTCGACGCGATGGCTCTCATCGATGACGATGGCCGTTACATCGAGGTCAACGAGAGTTTTGCGGATTTGCTCGACCTCAGCAAGAAGGAACTTCACGGGCGGTCGATCGAGGAGTTCGTCGCCGACGAGGATACTGTCTTGGCAAGTTGGGAGGAGGTGCAAGCAGACGAGCGGAGGCGAGACACATACACGCTGGTAACTGCGAGAGGTGTAGAGAAAGTTGTGGAATACACTGCCGTCAGTGATATCGTCCCCGGTCAGCACTTGACCATCCTTCGAAACATTACCAGCCGCAAAGAGCGCGAACAGAAACTGGCGCAAGCCGAGACCATTTTCGAGCAGGCTCAGGACGCGATGTTCCTGATCAACGTCACCGACGGGGAGTTTCTGGTTGAGCGTGTGAACGAGGCCTACGAGGAGTTGACCAGTCTTTCGACCGCGGATATCCAGGGAAAGACGCCCCGGGAAATCGTTGGCGACGAGGTGGGAGCTGAGATCGAGGCGCGGTACAGCGAGTGCGTCCGGCGCCGGGAGACCATCGAATACGAGGAGGTGATCCCGATCGACGGCGAGCAACGATGCTGGGAGACGAAACTGTCACCAGTTGTCGAGGACGGATCGGTGGTACGCCTCGTCGGCGCGACGCGGGACGTCACCGACCGAAAGCAGCGTGAACGGCAACTCCAGCAGGAGCGCGAGCGGTTCGAACGCCTCCTCAAGACGAGCCCCGTCGGCATCGCGATCCTCGATTCGAGCGGTGCCTTCGTCCGGGCAAACGACCGCGCCGAAGAGGTGCTCGGTCTCAGCAAATCCGAGATTACAAACCGTGAATACGACGATCCCGAGTGGGAGATCGTCGACGCGGCAGGCAACCCGATTCCGGCAGCGGACCTCCCGTTCCGGCGGGTGATCGAGACCGGCAGGCCACTCTACGAGTACGAGATGGGTATCAGGGTGGCCGACGGCAGTCTCCGGTGGTTGTCAGTCAACGCGGCCCCCGTAACTAGCGACAGCGAAATCGAACGCGTCATCGCAGTCATTACCGATCACACAGATCAGCACAAGGACGAGAGATAACTCTCCCCTCAATAGCGAGCCGCAAGAGTTGTGGGAGCCGAGCGCACCGATGGGGTTTCCCTGTCACGGCACCAGAAGTTCCTGTCCAAAGCAACACTGCCAGCGAGAGACCCCCCACACCCCCTCGTTTCAGTTTCAGTGCGGGGTTTCCTACCCTTTTTGAGGGAGCGGGAACTATCTCGGGTTCACTGAATGGCACGCGCGGACGACACCGAGTTGATCGACAGCTTCGAGGAGTTCTACAGGAGTTACTACCGCAACGAGATCGGGGAGCTGGCCCAGAAGTACCCCAACGAGGAGAAGTCGCTGTACGTCGACTGGCAGGACCTCTACCGGTTCGATCCGGACCTGGCCGACGACTTCCGGAACAAGCCCACCCAGCTCCTGGAGTACGCCGAGGAGGCCCTGCGGCTGTACGACCTCCCGGTTGACGTCTCGCTCGGGCAGGCCCACGTCCGGGTCCACAACCTCCCCCAGACGACCGACATCCGTGCGATCCGCTCGGACCACCGCGGCATGCTGATCCAGATCCAGGGGATCGTCCGGAAGGCGACCGACGTCCGCCCGAAGATCACGACGGCGGCCTTCGAGTGCCAGCGCTGTGGCACGCTCACCCGCATCCCGCAGGACGGCGACTTCCAGGAGCCCCACGAGTGCCAGGGCTGTGAACGCCAGGGCCCGTTCCGGATCAACTACGACCAGTCGGAGTTCATCGACGCCCAGAAGCTCCGCGTCCAGGAGTCTCCGGAGGGGCTGCGCGGCGGCGAGACCCCGCAAAACATCGACGTCAACATCGAGGACGACATCACCGGCGAGGTGACCGCCGGCGACCACGTCTCCGTCTCCGGTATTTTGAAGCTCGAACAGCAGGGCGGCGACCGCGAGAAGTCGCCGATGTTCGACATCTACATGGACGGGATGACCGTCGAGATCGAGGACGAACAGTTCGAGGAGATGGACATCACCGACGAGGACAAAAAGGAGATCGTCGAACTGTCGAACACGCCGGACATCTACGAGCAGATGGAGGGCGCCATCGCCCCCTCGATCTACGGCTTCGAGATGGAGAAACGGGCGATGATCTTCCAGCTGTTCTCGGGCGTCACGAAGTTCCTCCCCGACGAATCCAGGACCCGGGGCGACCTCCACATTCTTCTGGTGGGGGATCCGGGTACCGGAAAGTCGGCTTTACTTCAATATATTAACAATATCGCGCCCCGTTCGGTGTACACATCGGGGAAGGGAAGTAGTGCTGCTGGGCTCACTGCGGCAGCTGTTCGCGATGACTTCGCCGAGGGCCAGCAGTGGACGCTCGAAGCCGGCGCACTCGTGCTCGCGGACCAGGGAATCGCCGCAGTGGACGAACTGGACAAGATGCGGTGCGTGACTGGTGATACGCTTGTTCACACGCCGGGTGGAAAGAAGCCGATCAAGGAGTTTGCGACCGAGTGGGAACGGTCTGGCTCGATAGAACAACTCGCAAACGGTCGGACGATCCGGGGCGTGGACGCGGAGGTGCACACGATGACCGATGCTGGAACGATCAAACGCCGCGCTGTCACCGCAGTCCACGAATACCGTTCACCGGATACACTGTATCGTGTCACACTCGAGTCTGGTGACTCAGTAACTACCACCGCCGATCATCCGTTCATCGTGCATGTTGACGGAAAACGTGCGACGAAGCCGGCCACAGCACTCGACCGGGGAGACTATGTCTACGTCCCAGATGCCGAACGACACTCCGTGACCGATGGTGGGATGACGACCACAGCCGATTCGGTGTCTCCGAACGGAGGCGACCACCACGACGAGGTCACCTCTTGTCGGGTTGTGTCAGTCGAGGCGGTTTCCGCGGAGAATGACACGGACTCTTCTGTCTACGATCTCACCGTCGAGGGGACACACAATTTTGTCGCAAACGGCATGGTTATCCACAATTCTGAGGACCAAAGCGCCATGCACGAAGCGCTCGAACAGCAGTCCTACCACCCGAATTCGGAGGTGTTGCTCGCGGACGGCCGACGGGTGGAGATCGGCGAGTTCGTCGACGGGAAGATGGCGGCGGCTCCCGACAGCGTCGTCGACGGCGTCGACTGCGAAATTCTGCCGGTTGAGGACGTGGGGGTGCACACGGTCGATCTGGAGAGTAACGAGGTCCGCAAGACCGAGGTCGACCGGGTGAGCCGCCACGAAGCACCGGAGGAGTTCGTCCGCGTCGAGTTCTCTAATGGTCGGGAAGTCCTCGTCACCCCCGAACACCCGATGTTCGTCGAGGACGACGGCAGTGTCGGCACTGTCGAGGCGCGAGCGATCGATGAGGGTGCGTTCGTCCCCGCGCCCCGGAAACTCCCGAACTCGGCGCAGCCCGTTTCCCTCGACGGCGAGACGCAGGTTGGCAAGGAGAAGGACGTCGATCTGCCGGCGGAGCTCTCGCCCAAACTTGGTGAAATACTCGGGTTCCTCGTCGCGGAGGGACACTCCTACGCCGGGTCGTCCCACGAGATCGGCTTCTCGAACCAGGACGAGCGGCTTCTCGACCGGATGGACCGGCTGATGTCGTCGGTCTTCGGGATGGAGAGCAGCGACACCACGAACGCGGCCGGGACG
This sequence comes from Halobacteriales archaeon SW_10_66_29, assembly GCA_003022845.1. Taxonomy (GTDB): domain Archaea; phylum Halobacteriota; class Halobacteria; order Halobacteriales; family Haloarculaceae; genus Halovenus. Next base: position 10,634 of record PXSF01000113.1, read on the forward strand.
ATCACTAAGCGGTGGACCTCGACGAAGCTCTACCGCTGGTTCGAATCGAACGTTCCGGAAGTAATGCACACGGCCCGCGAGAAGCGGATTCCGGCAGCAGTTCTCGGCGCCTCCGAGGGAGTCATTCGCCGGTTCCTCGTCGGAGCATTCGCGGGCGACGGTGGTGTCGAGAGCGAGGCGATGTCGTTCTCGACAGCATCGGAAGGCCTCGCCGAGGACTACGCCGACGCGCTCACCAAGATCGGCGTGGCGTCCCGCATTCACTACGATACAGCCGAAGACTCCTGGAAGACGTACGTGATGGGTGACTCGACCGAGCAGTTCGTCGAACAGGTCGTCGACCCTGCCGACCCCCGTCACGACGACGCACACGTGCTCCCGACGAGCGCAGCGCGGGAGCTCAGGGAACTACGACGGCTGCTCGGCCTCCGGCTCACCGGCCGGTTCAAACCAAACCTCGACGAGGAGTACGGCGTGCAAGTAGAGACAGTGCGCAACGAGCTGGCGACGCTTCGGGAGCGGGTCGATGAGGTGAGACAGTCGCTCGACGGCGCCGAGGAACTCGCCGACATCCGAGCGGCGATCGACTGGTCGGGACGGCGGCTCGCCGAGGACATCGACGGCGAAACCAGCAGCTCGATCCACTACGCCGAGAGCGGCGGCTACGACGAGAGACGGAGGGAAACGCTGGCCGAGCAGGCACGGGACGTGGTTCGGGGGGCGCTCGATGCCGCCGAGCGACGGATCGACGCACTCGAAGAACGGAAGTCACTCCGGTACTACCGTGTGACGAACGTCGAAACCGTGCCCAACGAGGGCGAGTACGCCTGCGAGTGGGTGTACGACGTCACGGTCGAACCGACCAACACGTTCGTCAGCCAGGGCGTCGTCCTGCACAATTCCATCAGCGTCTCCAAGGCTGGAATTAACGCCACACTCAAGTCGCGCTGTTCACTCCTCGGAGCAGCCAACCCCACCTATGGCCGGTTCGACGAGTACGAGCCGATCGGCGAGCAGATCGACCTGGCGCCGCCGCTGATCTCGCGGTTCGACCTGATCTTCACTGTCACCGACCAGCCCGACGAAGAGAAAGACGCCGAACTGGCCGAACACATCCTGCAGACGAACTACGCGGGGGAGCTGAACACCCACCGCGAGGAGACCAGCACCTCGAACTACAGCCTGGAGGAGGTCGAGCGGGTGACCGAGGACGTCGCGCCGACGATCGACCCCGAACTACTGCGCAAGTACGTCGCGTACGCGAAGCGCAACTGCTACCCGACGATGACCGAGGAGGCCAAAGACGAGATCCAGGAGTACTACGTGAAGCTCCGCACGCGGGGCGAGGCCGAGGACGCGCCGGTGCCGGTCACGGCCCGGAAGCTGGAGGCGCTGGTGCGGCTGGCGGAGGCGAGCGCGCGGGTGCGGCTCTCCGATACCGTCGAGGCCGACGACGCCCAGCGGGCGATCGACATCGCCCAGTACTGCCTGGAGGACATCGGGCTCGACCCCGAGACGGGCGAACTCGACGCCGACATGATCGAGACGGGCACCTCCAAGAGCCAGCGCGACCGGATCATGAACATCAAGTCGCTGATCGAGACGATCGAGGAGGAGTACGACGAGGGCGCGCCCGTCGACGTGATCGTCGAGCGCGCCGAGGAGCAGGGGATGGACGCCTCGAAAGCCGAACACGAGATCGACAAACTGAAACAGAAGGGCGAGGTGTACGAACCCAAGACCGATCACCTGCGGACGACGTGATCGGCGGGAGGCTGCATGGACCGGATCGCCACGCTACGGACGATCGAGGAGGCGCTCGCGGAGTACGAGGAGGGCGACCTCTCGCTGCCGGAGCTCGAACGCGAGGTCCGGGGGACGCTGCGGACCTACGCGACGGAGTTCGCGGACGCCGCGGCGTACCGCGCCAGGGGCGATCCCGCCGTGGACGGGCTCGTGGTGGTCGCCGACTCGCCGGCCGGGGCGCGCGAGCGGATCGCGGAACTGGTCGACGACCCCGGCCAGTTCGAGGTCGAGCGGGTCGAACAGCCCTGACCGTCGCGCAGCGGGGCTGACAGCCGAGTGGCCACGTTTTTCACGGGAAGAACCGAACAGCGGGTGTGGTCGTCCAGACGGTCGTGACGTTCGCCGCGGGGATGGTGTTCGGGCTGGCGCTCGCCGCGCCGCCGGGGCCGATGAACGCGATCATCGCCGAGGAGAGCGTCGTCCGCGGCTGGACGGCGGGGTTTCGGGCCGGCCTCGGGGCGATGCTGGCCGACGCCGTCTTCTTCGTGCTGGCGCTGATCGGCGTCGTCGCCGTCGTCGAGCGGTTCCCGACGCTCCGTGCGGGGATGGTGACCGCCGGCGGCGTGCTCATGCTGTACTTCGCGGTCGGCGCGGCCAGAGACGCCGAGGCGACGCTGACCGGCGAGGGCGAGACAGAGGCCGGCCGCGGGTTCCAGAAAGCGTTCGTGCTCGCGCTGACCAACCCCTACCAGATCCTCTTCTGGCTGACGGTCGGGGTGGGCCTGCTCAAACCCGGCGAGATCGACGTGCTCTCGTACGTCCCCGTCGCCGGCGACGCGCTGGCGGGGACGATGGTGGTCGCGACCGGCAGCCCCGCACTGCTGGCCGGCCTGTTCGGCGGCATCGTCGTCTGGATCGTCGGCTTCCCGGGGGCGCTCGTGGCCGGACGCCGCCGGGTAGACGCGTTCGCGCCGCTGGTTGCGACCGCCAGCGCGCTCGTGCTGGCCGGCTTCGGGGTGTTTTTCCTCTGGGACGGGATCGGATCGTTGCTGTAATCACTCGACGCCGGCGACCTCGGCTTCGAGCCACTCCTGGAACCAGCGGACGCGCTTCAGCCGGCGGTGGGCGATGTCCATCGCCGTCTGGCTCCGGATGCGCTCTTTGGCCTCCTGGCCGCGCTCGATGACGCGGCCGACCATCTCCGCGGCGTCCATGTGGGTGCGGGACTCATAGCCCATCCGCAGCAGCATCAGGGCGGCGCCGTTGGCGCCCACCTTGTCGAGGATGTCGGCCTCGATGAGACACTGGGTCTCCAGGGCCAGGTCCTCGATGTCGCCCTGGTAGGAATGTTCCTGGACCGACCGGCACACCTGGTCGACGAACGACCGGGGGTACTCCGCCTGGGTTTCGAGGTACTCCCGGGCGATGCGGGCGCCCTCCTCCGCGTGGACGTCCTGGTCGACCTCGAGTTTCGCGATGTCGTGAAAGAGCGCCGCGATCCGCGTCACGTCGACGTTGGCGCCCTCCTCGCTCGCGATCTCCTCCGCGAGGTCGACCACGTTGCGGATGTGGTTGTACCGGTACTCCGCGGAGTGCCACGGGTACCAGCGCATCCGCCCGCCCTCGTCCTCGTTGGCGACGCTTGCGGCGAGATAATCGTGAACGAACCGCTCCATCTCCGCGAACTCCTCCGCCGAGACGGGCGACTCGCGTATCTCAACACCCACAGGACCACCTCCAGTCGAGACGTGCGTTGCTCATGGTATACGTAAGAAGGCATGTTCGACTCTTTAGCGTTACGACAAGCCAGTACGCAAATTCGCGCTCAGGGCGGCCGTGCTGTCGGCGCTGCGCGCCCCTATCGACCGACCGCGCCGATACAATTAGAATCTGATATGTTTGTTTCGTTGTGTGATATGTGACTATACGTCCAGGTAACTACCAGTACAGTACGACAGTACGAACAGATCGGGTGTAATTTTATGTCAAACCCGACCAAAGTGAACAGTATGAACGTCCACGAAGCGCAGCCACAGGATCGGCCAGCAATCAGGGACGTGGCGCGGCGGTCGTTGCAGGCGTCGTACTCGCTGAAGCCGGAGGCGATCGCCGGGGCGATCGAGGAATGGTACGGGGAGAATAGGCTGCAGGAGATCCTCGACGCCGACGACGAGCTGTTGCTCGTGGCGGAGTCCAACCAGCAGACGGTCGGGTTCTCGGAGAGTTCGATCCGGGAGGGTGGGACTGCGGAGCTACGGTGGCTCCACGTCGATCCGGACTACCGGGCGGAGTCGTACGGCGAGCAGCTGTTCGAGGAAACCCGCGAGCATCTCGAAGACCGCGGCGCGCCGACGATCCAGGGGCGCGTGCTCGCGGACAACCCCGACGGCAACGCGTTCTACGAGCGCCAGGGGCTGGAGAAGGTCGGCGAGGAGGAGGTCGAGATCGACGGCGAGCCGTACGTCGAGAACGTGTACGCCGAACTCGAAGAGAGCGGGCTCGAACAGCTCGACGTCGACGGGCAGTCCGTCTACCTCGACCACAACACCACCGAGCAGGGATCGCTCGCGCCGTTCCACGTGGCCTACACCGACGAGGCGGCGACCGACATCTACGGCTACTGGTGTGGGAACTGCGAGCGGTTCGCCAACGCGATGGATTCGATGGGCCGGATCCAGTGTGACAGCTGCGGCAACGACCGCAAACCGAGCCGCTGGGACGCGGCGTACCTCTAGGCGTTTGCTGACCGGATTTCCGCAACGCAGCAGTGGTGGCCGACTGCTAAAATCGAGTTCAGGAGATCGCCGAACAGTGATCCGTGTCGCCCTCAACTGCCCCAGAAGTTGTCCCGGCTGCCGAGCCGCGGGTCATCCTCGCTCTCCTCGCCCGCCTCCCCGTCGTCAGCCTCGGCTGCCTCGTCGATGTCGGGCTCGTCGTCCGCCTCGTCGGGGAGGCGTTCGAGCTCCTCGGCGCGCGCGTGGTTGGAGCGGACCTTCGTCACCTCGACGCGGGCCCGGGCCGGCGGCAGGACGCCGTCGACCATGATGATGAACCCGTCGTCGGTGCGCCCGACGCCCGCGCCGCTCTCGTGGATGTCCTCGACCTCGATGACGACCTCCTCGCCGGACTTGACGGGCTGGGACTTCAGGTCCTCGATCGGCTGGTTGTAGTGGTTGCACCACTCCGCACCCCCGCGGTCCCCGTAGTGCTGGCACCCCATCCCTTCGATCCGTTCGCTGAAACTGGGGCACTCGTCGGCGAGTGGACAGTCGGCCATAGAGCGATTACTCCGGCAGTGCAGTAAACGCTTACGCACCAGGATTTCCGGACACGCCGGCCGTACCGACCTGACCGCATGAGGGCCCGCGCGGTCGCGGCGCACGCGGGCACATGGCCCGGTCACGCCGGCGTCTCGCCGGGGATCCCGCCAGCAGGGAGCCGGTCGGCGCGGTAGAGAACGAACAGCGAGGCGACGATGACGCTCACGCCGGCGGCGATCCCCTGGAAGGCAACGTCGTAGCCGAGCCCACCCGCGACGGCGGTACCGACGACCCCGGAGCCAAGCGCCTGGACGAGCATCATCGACGAGGAGAACAGGGAGTAGGCGCTAGCGCGGTGTCTGTCGGGCAGCCCCGACAGCATGTAGGTGTCGATCGCCGGGAACAGCGAGTGGACGACGTAGCCGATGACGACGCTGAGCACGACGATCGGGAGGAACCCCTCGACGAGCGTCAGCGCGAACACGGAGAGACAGAACGTGCCGACGATTCCGAGCAGCAGCGGCACGTTGGGCACCGCGTCGGCGAGGCGCCCGGTGACGAGAAACGCGGGGACGCCGGCCGCGAACATCAGCGAGAGCAGGAGCCGGCCGGTCCCCGGGTCGATCCCCTTTGCGACGGCGAGGTAGTCGCCGTAGAGGTTGAACAGCGCGTTCCAGAGGAAGCCGGCGGCGCCGATGAAGGCGATGCCGGTGAGGATGAGCGGCCACTGCTCGCGGCCGGCCGCAAGCAGGCTCCGGTCGGCCGCGCCGGCCTCGGGGAGCGCGGTCCGGCGGGCCGCGATCGAAAGCGCCAGCGTCGACAGGGCCGCGACCGCGGCGATACAGAAAAACGTCGTCCGCCAGTCGCCGACCACGAGGATCGCCCCCAGCACCAGCGGCGCGCCGACGGCCGAGAGCTGTGCCGCTGTGCCGTGGACGCCGAGCGCCGATCCGACGCGGTCGGGGAACAGCTCGCTCACCAGGGGGTTGGCTGCGATGAAGTACATGCCGCTGGAGACTCCCATCAGGAACGCGCCGGCGGTCAGATGGAGTACCGACCCCGCAAGGCCCGTGAACGCCGACGTAACGACCAGCAGCGCTCCCGTCCCTGCGATCACATGGTGGCGCGGCAGGCGCGTGAGCAGGTAGCCCGTCGGCAGCCGGGGGGCGGCGCTCCCGAGCCACGTCCCGCTGGTGACGACGCCCAGCGACGCCGCTGTCACCCCGAAATCTCCCGCAGCGGGCTGGAGCAGCGGCGCGAACACGATCCTGGCGAGGTTGACCAGAAACGCCATTGCGCACAGCGAGCCGAACAACTGACGACGTGACACAGCCGGTCAGTTGGCGCGCTGCCCCATCAAGGGATCGAATCGACTCCAGGTACGTACAGCCACCAGTATCATAGTGATTATTGTGAGTCGTTACGGGATCGACCGCACGACTGCGTGCGGTCGACCCGGTAAACAGTCACAATAATCACTATTAGTCGTCCCCGTGGCGATACTCGTCAGCCGCCCGCGCCGCCTGGCGAGCGACGCGGACCGGTTCCGGGCGCTCGCCCTCGGGCGTAAACGCACGGACGACCTCCGCTGCGGTCGCGTCGTCGACGCCGACGTTACGGACGAATACCGTCCCGTCGTCGACGACCACTCGCCGGCGGTCCGGCTGCGCACGGTAGGTGCCGAGCCGCCGGCGGCGGGCGTCGCCCTCGAAGGCGTCGCGGATCGCGTCGGCCAGCCCCGGACTCGCCTCGAACGTCACCGACAGTACAGGACGGTCGGTCGCCTCCTGAAGTCGATGGAGGTCGACGACATTGAACCACGCCGGCGCGATGCCCGCGACGAGGACGTAGCTGACGTCCGGTCGGCCCAGCCTGTCGAAAAGATCGATGATCGCGTCGGTGGCGTCCGTGCCACCGACAGTGCAGGAGCCGAACACGAAGCCGTCGACGACCCGATTCGCTCGGACGACGGCGCCGGCCAGCGTGCTCCGCTCGCCCCGGTATGACTCGGCGATGCCGAGGGCTGAACTCGAATTCGACGTCGCCGTCGTGCTCGTTTTCCGCTGTCGATACGCCATCATCATCATCAAAATCAGCGTCGTAATCCTGACTTTCCTGTTCAGATTCGTCGTAGCTCCCGAACCCCATACAGGTAACAGTTGCATATCCCAACGGAAAAAACACTCGGGAAATGTAAGAGATAGAACACGAGCGGCGCCGGCGGCCGTAAGCACTGTTTTCGACCGCCCGACGGCAGCCGGATCTGGGTTTCCGACGCACCGGCTGTCTATGGATCGGGAGTAGTTTCAAGCCCGATGCGGGCGACTGTTCGCACATGGACGTCGTCACAGTCACCGAAGATGCCGACGTATTCACTTGCAACGCGTACCTCGCGCTGGGCGAGGAGCCGACGCTCGTCGACGCCGGGGCGATGGCCGGCGTGGAGAACGTCGTCGCCGAGCACACCGACGACCTCTCGAAGGTCGTACTCACGCACCAGCACTCGGATCACGTCGCCGAGCTGGACGCCGTCCTCGACCGGTTCGACACCGACTGCTACGCGTTCGGCGACTACCCGGAGCGAACCCACGAGCTATCCGACGGCGGCGATGTCGTGATCGGTGACGAGACGTGCGAGGTCGTGCACACGCCGGGTCACGCCGACGACCACGTCTCACTTGTCGGCGAGCAGTCGCTGTTCTCCGGCGACGTCGTCGTGTACAACGACGGCGCGTTCGACGACGGCAGTTTCGGCCGGACCGACTACCCCGGCCAGTCCCGCGAGCGCCTCATCGAGAGCATCCGCGACCTCCTCGACCGGATGCCCGACACCGTCGACGAGATGTACGCCGGCCACGGCGACGTCTTCTCCGGCGATGTCCACGAGGTCGTCGAGCGCGCGCTCGACCGCGCGGAGCGGCGCGAGCCGAAGTACCCCGACGAGTGACAGCCGATCGACGCCAGCGCCGGACGGGACGCCGACGAGTGACCCTTACCGCGACGGGCCCAGCGGCTCGACGAGGCCCATCGCCTCGTCGGTCGTCGCCATGCTCTCCTCGCGGTCGGCGGCGCCGGTCACCGCGCGGATCGCGTCGACGTTCTCCGGCACGACGTCGGATTCCTGGTGGATCGCCTGGAACAGGTAGAGGTCGTCGCCTTCGAGGGTGATCGACTCGCCCCAGACGCAGTTCTCCCAGACGTCCGCCCGCGGGCGGCCGCTGTCCTGGGCGAGCTCCTTGATCGCGCCGGCGCCGTCCAGCCCCAGCCACTCCGGCACGACGAACATCCGGCGCTCCCCCTCCAGCAGCGAGCGCACGTCGTCGGCGTCCGCAGGGGGGTCTTCGAGCGTGACGTTGACGCTGTGCACGTGCATCAGCGTCGCGGGGACCTTCAGCCCGAGCGTGTCGATGGCGAGGTCCGGGAAGATGGTGGTGACGTCCGGCCCGTGGTGGGAGGGTAGCGTGACGGGGTCGGGCAGGATGTCGTTGATCGGCCCGCGGCCGGCCTGGGCGGGGTCGCCGCCGCGGCGGACCAGCGTCGCGCGCACTTTCTCGATGCCGTAGGCCTCCTGCAGCGGGGCGATCAGCCGCGAGAGCCCCGTCGTGTTACAGGAGACGACCCGCACGAGGTCGGCGCCGGCGACGCTGTCGTAGTTCGCCCGGGCGTTGACGGACAGGCATCGACGACGACGTCGCTTTCCGCCACCAGCTCCTCGACGTCGCCAGCGAGGTCGATGCCGGCCTCGGCGAACCGGGGCTTGCGCTCGGCGACGGCCGCGTAGAGGTCGAACCCCTTCTCGACTGCTGTCGAGGCCTCGAAGTTCGGCCGGGTCTTGGCGACGCCGACTACTTCCATGTCGGGCTGTGCGCGGACTGCGTCGGCGACTCGTTTGCCGATCGTCCCGTAGCCGTTGACACCCACGTGGATCATGTGCTCGGCTGGACGTTCGCCTGGTTCTCGCTTATCGCTTGTGATTGGATCCGTGTGTCTATGAGCTGATGGATGATACCCCCACGTCGACACCGGATTCTGCCACTTATTATTTCGACTCCGAGTTGTTTGTAGAGTCTGGAAGAGAGACGGCGGAGTATTGGTAGAACTGAGCAGTAAATCGGCTAAAAGGTTGAATTTGATCGAATGTGGAAGTATTTTGTGCCAGATGTTTAGTGTAAAAGAGCAGTATTAGCTACCATCAAATTTAAACCCAGTCCACTGGATTTAACAAATCATGTCGCAGGACAGCATGGAGAGTGTGGACCGGCGTACAGTACTCCGACTCATGGGTGCAACAGGGGCGACAGGGACAGTCGTCTCCATGGCTGGTTGTGCCGGTGACGACGACGACGGCGGGAACGGAAACGGGAACGGTAACGGCAACGGCAACGGCAACGGGAATGGCAACGGAAATGGGAACGGAAATGGGAACGGCAACGGCAACGGAAATGGCAACGGTAACGGGATGGAGGATCTCAACGAGATCACCATCACGCTATCGCAGTTCCCGGACACGATCGACCCCCTGGACCACATCACCGGGGACTACTTCGACGTGTTCGACCACATCTACGAACCCCTGTTCGACTTCGAGCCCGGCGAAGGGATCTTCCCCCGCGTGGTCGAAGACACGGAAGTTCAGGGCGGGGTCGGCGGGTCGACCCACCTCATGCTACGCGACGACGTCGTGTTCCACAACGGCGACGACCTCACCGCGGAGGACGTCGCCTGGACGATCAACCGGACGCTGGATCCGGACACAGGTGTCCAGAGCCCGATCGGCACGTTCGGGCTGGGCTCGATCGAGAGCGCCGAGGTCGTCGACGACACCACGGTCGCGATCAACTACTCGGCCGCGCCCGGCCTCGCGGAGTTCGAGTACGGCAACTACGCCCGGGCGATGAACAAGCAGTGGGCGATCGACAACCACGACGCCGAGAACTCGGCGGTGTCGGGCTCGGACCCGGAGAACTTCAACGGCACCGGCCCCTACGAGGTCGTCGACTTCACCTCGGGCGAGGAGATCGTCCTCGAGCGGTTCGACGACTACTGGGGCGAGGAGCCACCGTTCGAGACGGTGACGTTCCGTGCGAACCCCGAATCCAGCGGCCGTGCTGCCGCCCTGGAGGCTGGCGAGACCGATCTCACAATCAACGTCCTGCCGGAGGACGTGGCAACGATCGAGAACGCCGACGGCGTCGGGATCCGGAACGTGACGAGCTTCCGGACGGTGTTCTGCCCGATGAAGAACACCGTCGAGCCGTACGACAGCCAGGAGTTCCGGCAGGCGATCAACTACGCCGTCGACAACCAGGGCATCGTCGAGAACGTCCTCAGCGGGTTCGGCCAGCCGGTCGGCCAGCCGATCGCTCCGGCGATCAACGGGTACAACGACGACATCGAGCCCTACGAGCAGGACGTGGCGATGGCCGAGAGCCTCGTCGAGGAGAGCGGCTACGGCGGCGTCGACATCACGCTGACCGCACCACAGGGCCGCTATCTCAACGACGCCCAGGTCGCCGAGACGGCGGCCGACCAGATCGACCAGCTCGAAAACGTCAACTGTGAGGCCAACATCGTCGAGTTCCCGGTCGTCTCAGACGAGAACTCCGCTGGCGTCGACCCGGACAACATCGAGCACCCGTTCTACATGATCGGATGGGGCACCATCACCGGCGACGCCGACTACGGGGTCCAGGGCTTTTTCACGATCCCGGACAACCCGAGCCGGACGTTCGACGACGAGGAGCTCAGCGACGCCATCCTGGAGACCCAGCAGATCACCGATCCCGAGGAGCGGACCCAGCAGCTCCAGGACGCCATGGAGCTGGCCCACGAGAAGGCCCCGTGGCTGTTCCTCCACGTCCAGGAGAGTATCTACGGCGTTAACGAGCAGATTCAGTGGGACCCCCGCCCCGACGAGGTCGTCTACGTCTGGGGCATGGACGCCTGACGCCAGTTTCCCTCCCGATTGCACGTCGTTCGCGCTGTCAGCCGGCTCGGGTTAGAGGGCTGTCGTTCGCGCCGACCCCGGCCTGCGGTTTTGGGCCGCGTAGATCCGCCTGTGTTGACAGAAACCGCCTGACGGAACTGGATTCGGACTCCAGAAGGCGAAAGTGTCATTATCGTCGGCCTGTCCAGTTGAGCTAGCCGATGTCGATGGCGAAGTTCCTGTTCCGGCGGACGCTCCAGGGCGTGTTCGTCATCTGGGGCGTCGTGACCGTCCTGTTCGGGTTGCGGGCAGTATCGCCCGGCGACCCAGCGACGCTGATGTTGGGGCAAGGGGCGACGCAAGATCTCATCCAACAGGTCCGCGAGGAGGAAGGGCTGAACGATCCGATCGTCGTCCAGTACGGCGACTACCTCGCCGAGCTGGTGACGGGCGATCTGGGGTACTCCTGGCGGTCAGAGCGGGAGGTCGAGGCGATGGTGATCGAGCGCATCCCGGCGACGCTCGAACTCGCCATCGCCGCGACGATCATCGCGCTGCTGATCGCGATCCCGCTGGGCGTCATCTCGGCGACCCGCCGCGGCAGCCCCTCCGACTACGGCGCGACGCTGTTCTCGCTTCTGGGGATCAGCACGCCCAACTTCTGGCTGGGCCTGATGCTGATCCTCGTCCTGGGCGTCTGGTACGGCATCCCGTATCCGACGCTCTCGACCGGGTCGACGATCCCGGTCGGGATCGGGCTGATCGACTTACCGACCGGCCGGCGAGCGGTGGGCTTCGGCGAGGCGTTCATGACGCTGCTCACTGAGCAGTCGTTCGACGAGATGACGCTGTGGCTGAAACACATCACGCTCCCGGCGGTCACGCTGGGGACGTACTTCACGGCACTGATCACCCGCCTGACGCGCAGCGGCATGATCGACGAGCTCGGCAAACCGTACGTGACAGCGACCCAGGCGAAGGGGCTGCCCGGCGTGTTGATCCGGTACAAGCACGTGCTGCGGAACACGATGATCCCGATCATCACGGTGCTGGGCCTCCAGATGGGGACGCTGATGGGCGGCGCCGTGATCACGGAGACCGTGTTCAACTGGCCGGGGCTGGGCCAGCGGCTGATCAACGCCCTGAGCATCCGCGACTGGCCGCTGATGCAGGGGATCATCCTCTTCGTCGCGGTCATGTTCGTGTTCATCAACATCGTCGTCGACGCGCTGTACACGTATCTTGACCCACAGGTGAGCATCGAATGATCTCGGACCGCGTCAAGTCGAACCTCAGGGAGACGTTCGGGGAGAGCCTGCTGCCGAAGCTGGGGTTGGTGTTGCTGACCGTGATCCTGGTGATGGCCATGTTCGCGCCGCTGCTGGCGACGCACAACCCGACGCGGACCGGCTACTTCCACGAGAACGGCGGCCCCTACCCGCCGCCCGGGTTCGACTACACGACGACTGTCGCACAGGACGGCGAGATCACACAGGTCGAGGTGACCGCCACCGACGAGCACCTCCTCGGGACGAACACTATCGGACAGGACGTCTACTCGCGTTTTCTCTACGGGGCGCGGGTGTCGATGCTGGTCGGCCTCGCCGGCGTGACGCTGGCGCTTTTGATGGGCGTCCCGTTCGGGCTCATCGCGGGGTACTACGGCGGCCGGGTCGACGACGGGCTGATGCGGCTGGCCGACGTGATGCTCGCGTTCCCGGCGCTCGTGCTCGCGCTGGCGTTGATCGGCGTGTTCGGGTCACAGCCGATACGCGTGCCCGATCCGATCGTCTGGGCCGGGTTCGCCGAGGGGATGCCCGAGTCGATCCCCATACCGGGAAGCGTGACGATCGTCGTCGCCCTGGTGACGTGGGTGTGGTTCGCCCGCGTCGCCCGTGGGGAGGCGCTGTCGATCCGCAACCAGGAGTACGTCAAGGCCGCCAAGAGCTTCGGGACGCCCAACTGGAAGATCCTGGTCACGCACGTCCTGCCCAACAGCATCACGCCGATCATCGTGCTGGCGACGATCCAGATCGCAGTGATCATCCTCATCGAAGCGTCGCTTGCGTACCTGGGCTTTTCCGGGACGACGCTGTCGTGGGGGTACGAGATCGAGACGGGCCAGGACGTCCTGCGGACGCGGCCGTGGGTCGCGATGGTCCCCGGGATCGGCATCGTGCTGTCAGTCATCAGCGTGAACCTACTGGGCGACTGGTTCAGGGACGCCCTCGACCCGAACATCGAGGGCAGCGAGCGGGGGGCCTGAGATGAGCGAGGAGATCCTCCGCGTCGAGGACCTCTCGACTCGGTTTTTCACCCGGGAGGGCCAGGTCAATGCGGTCGAGGGGCTCGATCTGACGATCGAACGCGGCGAAGTGTTCGGCATCGTCGGCGAGTCGGGAAGCGGGAAGAGCGTCACGGCGCTGTCGATCATGGACCTGGTCGAGTCGCCCGGCGAGATCACCGACGGCTCGATCGAGTACCGCAACCGTGACCTGGCCGAGGACCTCCGCGACGAGCACCCCGAAGCGGTCGACGGCGAGTTCGTCGACCTGCTGCAGGTGCCCGACAGGGTTCGCAAGTCACTCCGGGGGACCTCCTTCAGCATGATCTTCCAGGACCCCGAGAGCAGCTTCAACCCGAGCCTGACCGTCGGCGAACAGATCTCGGAGGCGGTGGAGGTCCAGCGCCGCGCGAGCGCGAACCCCCGACTGTCCCGCGGCGTCGAGTACTCGATGACGTCGCTGGTCGCCTCGAAAGTGCTCAGTTCCAGGAAGTTCGTCACCAGGGAGAGCCACGAGCGCGCCATCGAGCTGCTGGAACTGGTCGGCATCCCCGACCCCGTCCAGCGGTACGACGAGTACCCTCACCAGTACTCCGGTGGGATGCTCCAGCGGGCGATGATCGCCCAGGCGCTTGCCGGCGAGCCGGACGTGCTGGTCGCCGACGAGCCGACGACGGCGCTGGATGTGACGATCCAGGCCCAGGTGCTCGACATCCTCGACGATCTCCAGGAAGAGACCGGGATGACGATCCTGTTGATTACCCACAACCTGGGCGTCGTCGCCCGGATGTGCGACCGCGTCGGCGTCATGTACGCCGGCGAGATCGTCGAACGGGGCACCCTGGCGGACGTGTTCGACGAGCACGTCCACCCCTACACGGCCGGCCTGCTGGGGTCGATCCCGGACGTCGAGCAGGCCGGCGGGCGACTGAAGCCGGTCGAGGGGAACGTCCCCAGCTTGCTGGATGCAGAGATGGGCGACCGGTGTTACTTCGCCGACCGCTGCCCGAAGGCCATGGAGGAGTGCCTGGAAAAACCCCCGGACCTGCCCGGCGGCGGCAGCGACGACCACCGGGCGAAGTGCTACCTCGCGGCCCACCCCTACGAGGAGAGCCAGGCGCTGCCCGACGGCTACTTCGAGAACGAGCGGGCCGAGGAGGTGACTGACGATGACTGACCCGCTCGTGGAAGTCAGGGACCTCCAGAAGTACTTCTTCGAACAGGACAGCCTGCTCGACCGGTTGCTCGGCGAGGAGCCGGTCGCGATCAAGGCCGTCGACGGGATCACGTTCGACGTGGCCCGCGGCGAGACGCTCGGGCTGGTCGGCGAATCCGGCTGCGGGAAGTCGACGGCGGGCGAGACGCTGCTGCGCCTCCAGGAGCCCACCGCCGGCGCCGTCCGGTTCGACGGCGAGAACGTGTTCGAGCTCTCCTCCTCGGAGCTGTCGAGGTTCCGCCGGAACGCATCGATCGTGTTCCAGGACCCGTTCTCCAGCCTCGATCCCCGGCGGACGATCGGCGACACGGTCAAACAGCCGCTGGACGTCCACAGCTGGCCGGACGACGCCAGCGGTCGGGAAGTCAAACAGCACCGGAAGGAGCGGGTCCGCGAGTTGCTCGAACGCGTCGGGCTGTCGGGCGACCAGTTCGAGCGCTACCCACACGAGTTCTCCGGTGGCCAGCGCCAGCGCATCGGGATCGCGCGGGCGCTGGCGCTGGACCCCGAGTTCGTCGTGCTGGACGAGCCCACGAGCGCGCTCGACGTCTCCGTGCAAGCGCAGGTGCTGAACCTGCTGTCGGACCTCCAGGAGGAGTTCGGCCTCACGTACCTGCTCGTCTCCCACGACCTCTCGGTGATCCGGCACATCTGCGACCGCGTCGCGGTGATGTACCTGGGCGAACTCGTCGAGATCGGCCCCAGCGAGGAAGTGTTCTCGAACCCGCGGCACCCCTACACGGAGGCACTTTTAGAGAGCGTGCCGCGGGCGAGTACCGACGAGCAGGACCGCGACGTTGCGACGCTGGCCGGCGACGTGCCGTCGCCGCGGAACCCGCCCAGCGGCTGCCGGTTCCGGACCCGGTGTCCGAAGGTGATCCCGCCGCGTGGGATGGACATCGACCAGGACGCGTTCCGCGCGATCACGACTGTCCGCAACCGGATCGAGAGCCGCGAGATCGACCTCGAGGGCGCCCGCGAGTACGTCGAAACCCACGAGGGGACGGCCGACGACGCGACCGTCGTCGCCCGGCTGTACGATCGCCTCGTCGACGCAGAACTCCCTTCGGCGCACGAACGACAGGTCCGGAAGGCGCTCGGGACGCTCGTCAGGGGTGACTGGGAAGAGGCCGCAGCGACGCTCTCGGAGTACGAGAGCGTCTGTGAGCAGGTGTCGCCCGTACTCCAGGCCAGGGAGTCGCATCCGGCGGCCTGCCACCTCCGCGACCAGCCCGAGGAGGTCGAGACGGCGGTGGCGGAGGCCGACGTCGACCCCGCGATGCCACCGACCAAGGAGTCCGAGCCGCCAGCCGGCGAGTAACGGGGAAGTAGGCGGCCTGAGCGCCGAAACCTCGGGCAGCGTCGGAGAAACAGTGGATAAACACTTTTGAGTAGAGAATCCGAAACTCGGGTGTATGATCCCCGACGTACTACTCCAGAGTGCAGGGTCGATCATCGCGGTCATTCTGTTCCTGATCGCGGTGGTGACGGCCTACCAGAGCATCGTTATCGTACGGGCATACGAGAAACGAGCGTACACGCGCTTCGGGAAGTTCCAGGGGCTGCTCGAGCCTGGCCCGAACTTCGTGCTGCCGTTCGTGACCAAGACGTACACGTTCGACATGCGGACCCAGACGCTGGACGTGCCCCGCCAGGAGGCGATCACGCGGGACAACTCGCCGGTCACGGCGGACGCCGTCGTCTACACAAGCGCCAGGAGATCAACGCCAAGATCCGGACGGAACTGGACGAGCCGACAGACGAGTGGGGGATCCGCGTCGAGAGCGTCGAGGTCCGCGAGGTCAACCCCTCGAAGGATGTCCAGCAGGCGATGGAGCAGCAGACGTCCGCCGAGCGCCGCCGCCGTGCGATGATCCTCGAGGCCCAGGGTGAACGCCGCAGCGCCATCGAGCAGGCCCAGGGTGACAAGCAGTCCAACATCATCCGCGCGCAGGGTGAAAAGCAGAGCCAGATCCTCGAAGCCCAGGGTGACGCCATCTCGACCGTGCTGCGGGCCAAATCCGCCGAGTCGATGGGCGAGCGCGCCGTCATCGAGCGCGGGATGGAAACCTTAGAGGAGATCGGCAAGGGCGAGTCGACGAAGTTCGTCCTCCCCCAGGAGCTCACCTCGCTGGTGGGCCGGTACGGCAAGCACCTCCAGGGCAGCGACGCCAAGGAGAACGGCCACGTCCTCGAAGGCCTCGACTTCGACGACGAAACCCGCCAGATGCTCGGCCTCGACGACATCGAGGAGATCCTCGGCGAACTCGACGACGAGGAGAACGTCGTCGACTTCGACGAGATGGAGGAGGAGGCCCAGGCTGTCAAGCACGGCGAGACCAGCGCCGACATCAAAGATCCCGACGAGATCATCGACGACAGCCCCGAGGACTTCGACGTCGACACCGACAGCGCCTGACCCGGCCGCGCGACCGGGCGCTCGACCGCGACCATTTCTCGGCATCGCACGAAGGTAGGGGGACGGTTCGCGTCGAGCGAAGATATTTTACGTTTAGCGTGTGTCCATTGGGCTGATGGACGGGGACATCGACCAGTCGAAACGGACGACGCTCCGTCGGTTCGCCGCGCTGGGAGCGGCGAGCCCGCTGGTCCAGATCGCGGGGGCGAGCGCCCCCGACGCCCTCGCCGGCTACCTGACGACGACCCCGGGCGCGCACTTCTCGAAGATCCGGGACGACCTCGAGCTCGGGACCGGCGAGACCCAGCATCACCTCCGCAGCCTGGAACGCGACGGCGCCGTCGAGAGCCGCAAGGACGGCGACTACCGGCGGTTTTTCCCCGCCGACCGCTTCTCGGAGTTCGAGCAGGTGGCGCTGGGCTACCTCCGGCGGGACACCTCCCGCGGGATGCTGGTGGCGCTTTTGGAGGACCCCGACGCGACCGCCAGCGAGGTCGCGGCCCGCCTCGACGTCTCACGGTCGACGGTGAGCAAGTACGCGAGCGAACTGGAGTCGGCCGGCCTGCTCTCGCGGGCGGACGGCTACGCCGTCGAGAACCCCGAGACGGTGCTGCTGTTGCTCGTCCGCTACGCCGACTCCTTCGGCGAGGGGGCCGCCAGGCTCGCGGAGCGCAGCCCTGACCTGCTGGAGTACGACCCCGGATAGCGGACCCGGGAGTTCAGACCGTATCAGCCCGCCGCGACGCTACAGTTCGACGCTGTCCTTGCCGGCCAGCGACTGCGGAACCGAGATCCGGATCGGGAGCGTCGCCCCCGAGGGCGTCACGAGCGTCAGGTCGACGCTGTCGCCCTCGGTCAGACCCGAGTCGCCGAAGACGACGCCGGGTTCGAACCGGAGGGCGTACCGATCCTCGGTGCTGGTCAGCAGCGGGAACGTGCCGTCGGGGTCGGCGTAGCTGACGGTGCTGAACGTGTCCTGGCCGGCGGCGGCGTTGTCCTCGTGGACGAGCGTCGTGCCGACGTCGGGCCCGAGCCACTGGACGGTCACGTTACGGAGGTCGACCGACGACCCCTCCGGCGAGTCCGCCAGCACGACCTCCACCTCCTTGATCTCCCGATCGGTGATGTTCGCGCCGGTCGTCGCGACGACGTCCAGCCGGTCGCTCAGCCGGCTGGAGGTGTCGTCGCCGGTGTCGGAAGCCTGCGACTGGAGGATGCCTGCGGTGTCGAACAGGACGGCGGCGGTGGCGACGGTCACCAGCGTCAGCGCGATGAAAATGACGAGCGTCCCGACGGCGACCTGACCGCTGGTGCCCCGTGTCGGTCCACTGGGCCCGCAGATCCGGTCGCCGCGACGGGGACGGTCGTCGGTCACGTCCGTGGCGTACGGCAGCCGCCTACATTAAGCGTGTGGCGGCACTATCAGTCCTGAAACCGCCCGAACCGTCCCGGCGACAGGCGTGTCGATCAACTGGTGACCATCCAGGTCGTACTCGAGGAGTAGCCCCACTTCTCGACGTCGACGGCGAAGTCGCCCTCGGCGATCGCCGTCATGTTGGTGCCGACCTCCTTGGCGGACATCCCCAGTTCGTCCGCGATCAGGCGCGACTTGAAGTACGTCTGCTCGTCGGCGTGCTCGCGCAGGTACGCGAGGATCCGCTGCTGTTTCTCCGAGAGGCCGGGCACCTCCACGCTCACGTCCGCGGTCGTGCTCATATCTCCCTAGAGGCGACCTTCACGTATAGCCCGTTTGGTACGATCGATAAATTCGGCCGCAGTCTGTCGATTACGGCACTCTTCGATCCGCGAGCAAACACTGTCGCGGGACAGCACTGCCCGGTGCTCGGGACCGCACCGATCCCGGCGTGTTCGCGCCATGACACAGCCGTATCATACGGTACCGTATCGGTAACGAATCACGAACGACCGTATTAGATGTTCTCCGAGAGCGGTTCGCCGACAGCGAAGTTCGACTTCACCTCGGTGACCTCGATCTTGACGCGCTCGTCGATCTCGGTGCCGGGGACGATGATGACGTAGCCGCGTTCGACGCGGGCGATGCCGTCGCCCTGTTTGCCGATGTCCTCGATCTCGACGTAGCGGATCTCGCCGGGTTCGACCGGCGGCTGGGGCTCGCCCGCCACCCCCTCGCCGGACGAGGCCTCCCCCTCGCGTTCCTCGTCGTCGGCCGGAGAGATGAGCGCCACCCGGTAGCTCTTGCCCGGTTCGACGGAGCCGGTCTCGACCTCGCGCCGGGGGAGTTCGACGACGTAGCCGTCGTCCTCCGACGAGATGTCGGCACTGAACAGACACAGGAGTTCGCTGGAGATTTCCACAGTAGTCAGACCTCCTCTGGGCGTCACATCGACTGCCACCCTGAAAGTAGTTACCGTCTCGATGCAGGGTAATTCAGCAGATTCGAGGCGGAGCCGCGAACGTGCGGGCAGCCCGCGACGGCGTCACCGCGGCGTGCCGTCGGGACGCTTCGGCCCTTCGGAGTCGTAGACGACGACCTCGGTGTCGGCTGCCGCGGTCGGTTCGTAGCCGTCGCGGACGGCGATCGCCTCCTCGAGTTCGCGGATCGCCCGGCGCTTGAGCGTGGCCGCCAGCTCCTCGGCGTCCTCGCGGTCGATGTCCTGGCCCAGTCCCTCGCACTCGTGGACGCGGACGGGGCCCTCCCGGTCGACGGCGGCGCCCATCGGCTGGCTGGTGGCACCGAGGTCGACGCTGAACGGGTAGGTCCGACAGATCAGCGGGCGGTCCTCGTAGACGGTGCAGACGCCGCCGTCGGCGTCGCCCTCGTAGAACCGGCAGTCGCCGCAGCCGTCGGTCTGCAGCGCCCACTCGAACGTCTCCCCCCGGGGACCGTCCGGCCCCTCGGAGACGCCGTACGGCATCGGCCGCGCGACGTCGCGCCAGTCGTAGTCGCCGCGTGCCTGGAGCTGCCGGACCTCGTCGGGGAAGATGGTGGCGGTGTGCTCTTCGATGTTCTCCTCGGGGTCGTCGGCATCGGCGGGATCGTCGGCATCAGCGGTGTCGTCGGCATCGGCGGTGTCGTCGGCGCCGTTGTTGTTGGGCCCGTCCCCGCAGGTGGCTCCGCGACAGCAGGCGCCACACTGCGTGCACTCGAAGCCGATGGCCTCGATGGCGTCGGCGAGGTCGCTCACCGGGAGGTCGCGGGCGCGGTCGAGTTCCGTCTCCAGGTCGTCCACACTCGGTGTTCGGATCCGTGGGAATAAGGGCGTTGCGAGGAGTAACTGACAGCGTTCTCGTGGCGCTGAAAGCCCCGGCCTGCTGAACTCCCGCGGCTCGCTGCGCTCCTCGCTCGCTTGGCTCGCTCCGGTGCTTACTTCGCCGGGGTTCGTTC
>PXSF01000114.1 GCA_003022845.1 Halobacteriales archaeon SW_10_66_29
CTACTACCGCAACCTGACGGGCGACCGGACGGAGTTTTTCGTCTGGCTGTACGACGACGTGCGCACGCCCGAGGAAATCTACGAGTACGCCCACGAGCGGGGGTTCTGTGGGTACGAACTGCTGAAGGACGGCGTCGAGGGCGTCGACCTCGTCGTCTGCAACTACCACCACCTGCTCGATCCGACGATCCGCGAGCAGTTCTTCCGGTGGCTGGGCCGGGACCCGGAGGACGTGATCGCCATCTTCGACGAGGCGCACAACGTCGAGAGCGCGGCCCGCGACCACGCCCGCCGGACGCTGGCCGAACCGACGCTGGCGAGCGCGCTGGACGAGCTCGCGGGGACCGACGACGCCCGCGCCGACCGGGCGGCGAACGTCCTCTCGGCGTTCCTGACGGCGCTGCGGGAGACCTACGACGGCGCGCTGGGACCCGGCGAGCACGCCGACGTCGACGACCACTGGGAGGACCTCGCCATCGAGAACGAGGACCGCCGCGACGACCTGACGCTCGCGTTCCTGGGGGCGTACACCGGCCCCGGCTACGAGTCGGACCTCGACCAGGCGGTCTCGCTCGGGCAGGACCTCGACGCCGAGTACGAGGAGGCGTACAAGCGCGGCGAGACGCGAGACCAGCGTCCGCAAGGAGTGCCGGACGCTGCAGGCGGCGACGTTCGTCGAGTCGTGGGTCGCCGACAGCGCCGAGACGGGCACCTACCCGGTGGTGAGCGTCCGCCGCGATCGACGCGGCGGCGGGAGTGAGGACGATGCGGACGCCGACACTGACGACGGCGGGGACGGCACGGCCGGCGATGGCCCGAGCACGCCGCAGGACCGCGTCACGGAGACGACGCTACCGGGGACAGGAGCGGCAGGTGACGGCGGACCCGACGACAGCGGCACCGCGTCGGCGGTCGAGGAGAGTGGCGCGGCGTCGGACGACATCTACGGCCGGGCGGAGCTGTACACCTGCATTCCCGAGCGGGTGACGCGGTCGCTGTTCGAAGCCCTGCACGCGAACGTGCTGATGAGCGCGACGTTGCGGCCGTTCGACGTCACCGAGGACGTGCTCGGGCTCGACGACCCGGTGACGATGGCCTACGGGCCGCAGTTTCCCGAGGAGCGCCGGCGGACCTACGCCGTCGACGGCCCGCCGCTGTTCGCCAGCCGGCGCGACGAACCCGACGTCCAGCGGACCGTCACCCGGGTGCTCGAAGATGCGGTCCGGATGACGCCCGGTAACACGCTTGCGTTCTTCCCCAGCTACGCCGAGGCCGAACGGTACCACGGGCGCGTCTCCGCGGGGACGGCGTACCTCGACGAGCCCGGAACGCCCGCCACCGACCTCCGCGAGCGGTTCACCGACGACGACGACGGCGTCCTCTTTACGTCGCTGTGGGGGACGCTCGGCGAGGGCGTCAGCTACGACGGCGACGACGCCCGGACGGTGGTCGTCGTCGGCGTCCCCTACCCCCACCTCGACGACCGCATGGAGGCGGTCCAGCGCGCATACGAGGCGACGTTCGGGGACGGCACAGACGGGGACGCGGGCTGGCGCTACGCCGTCGAGATCCCGACGGTCCGCAAGACCCGGCAGGCGCTGGGCCGCGTGGTCCGGTCGCCGGACGATTTCGGCGCGCGGATCCTGCTGGACGCCCGCTACACCGAGCGCGCGGCGATCGAGATGGGCGAGTACGCCGTCCGCGGGGCGTTCCCGCCCGAGGAACGCGCCGAGATGATCGACGTCGACCCCGAGAAGCTGCAGTTCGGCCTGCTGAACTTCTACGGCGACCTGGACGCCTACGACGGCAATCCGCCGACGCCGTGAGGCACGCCGAGGGCCGACAGGATGCCCGAAGAAGTCAAGTTTTTCATGTGCTGCGTCGAACCGGGTACTGTGTCGAGCCCCGAGCGCGATATCAAGGCCGTGTTGGACGAGTCCGGCCCGGATTACGAGACCTTCACGTTCGAGCGGCCGACGGCCGGACATCAGGGCGAGGTGTTTCTCGTCACCCTCAGGTACGCCGGCCAGGAGTACGAGGTCGTCGTCAAGTTCCAGGCCGGCGACCCGGGCTTCGCGCTGGAGCCGTTTCTCCACGAGTACGTCGCCGACAGGACCGACATCCCCGTGCCGCGGATCCTCGTCTTCGAGGAGGAGCCCGAACTCGACATCGACGCCTACTTCGTCACCGAGCGGATCAGCGGCGACAACCTGGCGGAGTCGATCGGCGAACTCGACGAGACGACCCGCGAGCGGGTGATCGAGCACGCCGGCCGCATCCTCGGGGACATGCACGCCCGGATCGGCTTCGAGGGGTTCGGACGGCTCGCGCTCGACGACGACGACGGCCGCCTGATCGTCGACGAGTTCTCCTGGGACTGGCAGGGGTTCTTCCACGACATGGTCGAGGGGTACATCGACCGCTTCGAGGGGACGCCGTTCGAGGACCTCCAGGACGACGCCCGCGAGTACGTCGCCGAGTCGGTCCACGTCGTCGACACCAGCGCGGTCCCGCGGCTGGTCCACGATGACTTCCGGCCGGCGAACATGCTGTTCGACGCCTCGCGGTCCCAGCCGATCACGGCGGTGCTGGACTGGCAGTTCGCGCTCGCTGCCGACCCCGAGTACCAGATCGCCCGGACGGATTTCCTGTTCATCGACCCCGCGTTCCAGGACGCAGACACCCGAAACCGGCTCCGGGACCGCCTCTACACCGGCTACCGGGAGTACCGCGAGTTCGACCCCGACGAGGGGTACGAGCAGCGCCGCGCGGTGTACCACTTCGCGACGCTGCTCTGGCGGATGGCCGGGTTCGAGGCCGCCTTCGCCGACTTCTCCGAACTCGCGAAAGGGCGAGCAGAGGCCCGGTTCCGCCAGCAGTTCGACCAGCTGGCGGGCGCGCTGCCGAGCGAGGAGTAACGGGGAAGGCCCAGCGGGACGGGACGCAGGCTATCCCAGGTCCGCCGTGCGGAACCGGAGGTAGCCGAGCACGACCGGCAGGAGGAACCAGACGAGTAGGATCGGGATCGCAACAGGATCCGACAGGTACGCCGGCACCTCACCGGCGATGATGTCGCTGTCGCTGACGTTCTGGGGGGCGAAAATCGAGATGGTGAACGCGCCGAACGACTCGCCCAGGACGGCGTCGGTCAGCACGGCGTAAGCCTCGATCGGGTTGAGCCACTGCAGGAACACGTACCACGCCTCCCACTGGCCGCTGGGGTCCGGCGCCGGCAG
The DNA here is from genome assembly GCA_003022845.1 of Halobacteriales archaeon SW_10_66_29. GTDB lineage: Archaea > Halobacteriota > Halobacteria > Halobacteriales > Haloarculaceae > Halovenus. The sequence continues at coordinate 3,237 of PXSF01000114.1, forward strand.
TTCGCCCTCCAGCAGCCGGTAGATGCCAGCAGTGAGCAGGTCCCAGAACAGGAGGAACACCAGGTACAGCCCGATGACACCGGCCATCGCCTTCCCCCGGGAGGAGACCATCGCCGAGACGCCGACCGCGATGCCGACGAACGCGGTGCCCGTCAGGATGGACGCGCCGGCGATCCCCAGGAAGTCGACGATCGGCAGCTCCTGGAACACCGCCAGGCTCAACAACACGAGTGCGAGGAAGGCGGCGAGGACGGCGCTCACGATGACGCCGGAGCGGCCGAGCAGTTTGCCGAACACGACGTCACGGCGGTTCGGCGGCAGCGACAACAGCACCTTGATGCTGCCGGACTGCCGCTCGCCGACGATCGAGAGGTAGCCGGCGATCAGCGCCACCAGCGGCACCAGCAGTTGCATGATCGCCGACGCCGGCCCGACGATGTCGATCGCCTCCGGGCTGTCGACGTTCCACCAGACGGCGAAGTAGATCAGGCCGACGATGAACACGAGCAGGCCGATCAGCGACCACAGCATCTTCGACTGGACCGCGTCCTCGAAGTCCTTGCGCGCGACCGTGACCGTCCGGTTGGTCATGCTTCCACCTCCGCCCGTTCCGGTGCGGCGTCGGCTGCCGCATCGTCCCCGTCAGCCGGCGGCTCCACGTCGTCGCTCGTCAGCGCCGTGAAGATGTCCTCCAGGGAGTAGTCCTCGACCTGGATGTCGGCAACGGTCGCGCCGGCGGCCTCGACGTGGTTGATCGCCCGCGCCTTGGCGCGCGAGTCGGCACACCGGACGCGGACGAACCCGTCCTCGACGGTCGCGCCCGAAACCCCCTCGACGTCCGGCAGGCTACCGACGACGCCATCGGGTGTCGGCTCCAGCGTCAGGTCGAGTTTGGCGTCGCCGGCGAACTCCCGCTGGAGGTCGTCGATCGTTCCCTCGGCCACGAGACGACCCTCGTTGAGCACGCCGATCCGGTCGCAGACGGCCTCGACCTCACCGAGTATGTGGCTGGAGAAGAACACGGCCGTGCCGCGGTCGGCCTCCGCTCTGACGATCTCCTGGACTTCGCTGATCCCCGTCGGGTCGAGGCCGCTGGAGGGCTCGTCGAGGATCAGCAGGTCGGGATCGCCGGCCAGCGCCATCCCGAGCGCGAGGCGCTGCTGCATCCCCTTCGAGTAGCCGCCGACGTCGCGGTCGCCGTCCTCGGGGTCGAGGCCGACACGGTCGAGCAGGCGGTCCGGGTCGTCGTCGACGTCCTTGGCGCGAATGGCGAACTCCAGGTGTTTGCGGCCGGTCAGCCGGTCGTAGAGGTCGTACCCCTCCGGGAGGACGCCGATGCGCTCGCGGATCTGCTGGGACTCCGCACGGATGTCGTGGCCCAGGACGGTCGCCGACCCGGATGTCGGCCGGGTCAGATCCAGTAGCATGTTGATCGTCGTCGACTTCCCGGCGCCGTTGGGCCCCAGGAAGCCGAACACCTCCCCCTCCTCGATGGTGAGGTCGAGTTCGTCGACTGCCAGGACGTCCTCGCCGAACCGTTTCGTGAGGCCGTCGGTGTCGATCGCTGTCATTACTGGATGGCACCGCTCCCGTCCCCTTCAAACGGCGAGCGGTGTTTCCCCGCGAGAGACGGTGTTTCCCAGCGTGCAACTGCTCACGTCGTCCGGTGTGACTCGACGTCGTCCCAGGAGACAGTCGTCCGCGCACCGACGGTCTGGACGGCGATGGCGCCGCAGGCGTTGGCGACGGCGAGTGCGGCCCCGTGGTCGGCGCCGTCGAGGCGCGCTGCGATGAAGCCGGCCGCGAACGCGTCCCCGGCCCCGGTCGTGTCGACCACCTCGACGTCGCAGGCGGGCTGGGAAGCGACGTTGTCGTCCCAGCGGACCTCGGCGCCGTCGTCGCCCTGTTTGACGACCGTCAGGCGGTCGTCGGCCCGGAGTTCGCCGTCCGCCTCGACCGTGTCCGCTTCGCGGGCGTTCAGGAAGACGACGTCCGCACACGCAAGCACCGCGCCGTAGTCGCGCCGGTCGAGCCGCCGGCCGGGGTCCAGGCTGACCGAGAGGCCCGCCGTATTGGCTGCCTCGGCGAGTGCCAGCGCGGTCTCCGGGCGCTGGCTCGTGAGGTGGAGGTGCTCGGCACCGGACAGCGTCGACTCCGGCAGGTCGTCGGCGGTAAACGCCTCGTTAGCGCCGTCGTTGGCGAGCACCATCACCTCGCCGTCCTCGTCAACGACGAGGTACTTGATGGTGGTCGCCTCGCCCGCGGCGGTCTGGACGTGGCTGCAGTCGACGCCAGCCGCCGTGAGTTCCCGCCGTGTCCGCTCGGCGTAGCGGTCCTCGCCCACGCTGCCCAAAAGGAGCGGGTCGCAGTCCAGCCCCGCGAGCACGGCGGCGGTGTTGGCGGCGCTGCCGCCGCCGGACTCCGCCTGGCCGCCGATGACCGCCTCGCCGTCGGGCGCGGGGAGGCGGTCGACCCGCAGCGTCACGTCCCAGTTCACGTGGCCGGCACAGACGACGCGCGACATCAGTCCTCCCACGGCGTCCGGATCTGCTCGCCGAACAGTTCGCGCATCAGCGTCACGATGCTCTCGGGCGGGAACTGCCCGCGCTCGGTGACGATGGCGTCGACGTACCGCGGCGGCGTCACGTCGAACGCGGGGTTCTCGACGGTGATCTCGCCGATCGAGTCGCGCTCGTCCTCGCCGATGACCTCCTCCTCGGCGCGCATCTCGATCTCGACGGTGTGGCCCGACAGCGTCGCCGGGTCGAGTTTGATCGTCTGGGCGGCGACGACGATCGGCGTGTCCCGTTCGCGGGCGGTGACCGCCAGCGAGCGCGTCCCGATCTTGTTGATGACCGCCCCGTCGGCGGCGATCGAATCCGCGCCGACGATCACGTGGTCGGCGTCGTCGAGGTACCGGCCGGCCGCGCCGTCGACGATCAGCGTGACGGGGACGCCCATCTCCCGGAGCTGTCGGGCGGTGATGTGCCCCTGTTTGCGGGGGCGGGTCTCCTTGACGATCGCGTTCAGGGACTTGCCCTGCTCGCGTGCAGCCTCGACGCAGGAGAGGGCGTCCGTCGAGTGGCAGTGGGTGAGGATCGTGTCGCCGTCGCGGAGCCTGTTCGCGCCGATAGCACCCAGGTCGTCCTGGGCGTTGTCGAGGCGCTCGCAGAACTCGCGGGCGCCATCGACGACCGATGCCCGGCGCTCCTCGACGGTGTCGCCCGCCAGCCGCTGGAACACGTACCGGAGGCTGTTGGGCAGGCTGACCGCCGTCGGGCGCGTGTCCAGGAGGTGGCGTGCCGCCCGCCTGAGTTCGCGGTCGAACTCCTCGGGGTCGTCGGCGTCGCTCCCCTCGGCTTGGACGCGCAGCGCGCGCGCCGCGGCCTCCGCGATCGTCGCGGCACCCCTGATCTCCATCGAGGCGATGTCCGCGGCGGTCGCCTCGACGTCAGGGTGAATCTGGCTGACCATGACCGCCAGTTCGGTGGCCGGGGGCAAAAGCCTCGGGGCAGTCAGCCCGGCTGTTTCGCCGCGGCGACTGCCGCCGCCGAGGGTGCCGACGTGGTGCAGCTGGAGCGCAAACCCCGCGAGCAGGGCGGGTTCATCGCCTGCGGCGACGCGATGAAGAGCCCGCGGGACCCCGGGAAGTATCCGGGACCGATCGACATGGACGGGATCGCGGACGACGAGGCGGTCCGCATCGACGGCAACATCGACCAGATCGAGTGGTGGGACGAGGATCTGGACGTCCGGAAGGTGCTGCCCTACGCCGGCAACAGCAACGTGATCGACCGCTACGAGTTCGGCCAGCGGCTGCTCCAGCAGGCCGCCGACCGCGGCGTCGAGCAGCGCTACGACACGGTCGTCAACGGCGTCGTCCAGAACGGTGCCGTCGAGGGCGTCACCGCGACGACGGACGGCGAGTCGGTCACGTACCGCGGCGACGTCGTGATCGACGCCGCCGGGGCACAGTCGATCCTCCAGGACATGATCGAGTTCGAGTCGCTCGGGGACGACGAGCCGACCACCTTCGAGATGCCCCACTACACCCACTTTGGCTCGGCCTACCGGGAGATCATCGAGGTCGGGGAGCCGGTCGAGTACCGGAACGCCATCGTGGGCAAACCCTTAGAGGAGATGGGATACATCTGGTACTTCCCGCGGTCGCCGACGACGATCAACGTCGGGCTGGGGTTCCAGATGAACAAGGAGCCGATCCCGCTGGCCGACCGGCTCCGCGAGGACATCGAGAACCGCCCGGAGTACCGCAACGCACGCCTGGACGAGAAGTTCGAAAAGAAGAACAAGCTGGGCGCGGCGCTCGCGCTCCGCCGGCCGCTGGACTCGATGGTCGCGCCGGGCTATCTCGCCGCCGGCGGTGCGGCCGCGACGACGCATCCCATCTCGGGGAAAGGGATCCGTGGTGCGGCGATCTCCGGCTATTCGGCCGGGAAACACGCCGCCGAAGCGGTGGCCGCTGGCGACGTCTCCGAGGCCGGCCTGTGGGGCCACAACCACTACCTCTACGTCGAGCACGGCACCGGAACGAAACTCGCAGCCAGCGATCCGTTCAACGTGGCCGCCAGCAGCATCGACGTCCCGATCCTGCGCGCGATCGCGGCGCTGCTGCCCGAGGAGCAGCTCAAGGAGATCGTCGGCACCGAGACGGCCATCGACGACCTGACGACGAAGCTTTCGGTCGCCCTCGGCGTCGTTCGCAATCTCTGGAGCGAGTACCGGAAAGGCACCTTCGAGGACCTCGGCGTCTCGCGGGAGGAACTGTACGAGGCGATGATGGGGTTCCGCGAAACGAAGGGGTACACCGACCGGTTCGAGGAGCTGTACGGCGACTACCCCGCCACCAGGGGCGGGTTCGAGTCCTGGCGCAACGCCCGGAACGAACTCGACGCGGCGTTCTACGACGCGATCGACCTCGCGCCGGAGAACCACAAGTACTGATCGCCAGTGGCTGCCGGCTCAGCCGGCACGCCGGGCGCCGACCTCCACGGAGGCGCCGTCGGCGGACCACTCGAGGGTCACGTCGGCGTCGCCGGTGTCGTCGACGACGCGCTCGGCGCGCACCTCGGCGCGGAGTTCCTCGCGGTACTGCTCCAGTGCCTCCCTGACGAGGGTGTCGTCCGTGTCGACAGCGAGGACGACCTTCTCGTCCATCGCCACGTCGAGGTCGTCGCGGAGTTCCTGGGCGCGCCGGAGCAGGTCGCGGTAGACGCCCTCGCGCTTCAGGCTGGTCGTCAGCGTCGCGTCCACGTAGACAGTGCCGTACTCGACGGATTCGGCCTCGACGGACTCGGGCGTCTCTCGTCGGACATCAACCACCTCCGGCGCCACGGTGACTTCCTCGCCGTCGACGGTCACCGTCGCGGGGAACTCGGTGACGTTCGCCTGGCGGACGGCCGCGGCGACGTCGTGGGCCTGCTCGCCGAACGCGGGGCCGAGTTCGTCCATCCGCGGGTCGGGCGTCTCGACCAGGCGGCCGTAGGAGCGGGTCACGACGACGTCCTCGGCGTTGAGTCGCTGCTCGAACAGGTCGCGGTGTTCGCGGACCGCCGCCCGCAGTCGCTCGTCGTCGGTCTCGACGACCACCTCGGCGACCGGCCAGCGCCGCTTGCGGCCGGCGCGCTGCCGTGCGGTCGCGGCCGCCTCCTCGACGCCACGCAGGCGCTCGACGACGGCCTCCAGGTCCTCGTCGCGGAGGTCGGGGTCCGCCTCCGGAAAGTCGGCAGCGTGGACCGTCATCTCGGGCTGATCGAGCGCGTCGTACAGCCGTTCGGCGAGGAAGGGGACAAAGGGTGCGAGCAGTTTCGCGCTCTCGCACAGCACCGTTCCGAGGGCGTCGTACGCCCCCTCGTCGCCCTCCCAGACCCGGTCGCGGGCGGTCTTGACGTAGTACCGCGAGACATCCTCGACGAGGAACTCGAGGGCGGCAGCGAGCGCCCGGTCCGTCCGGCGGTCGTCGTCCATCGCAGCGTTCACCTCGGCGACGGTCGCCTGCAGGCGCGAGAGTACCCAGCCGTCCAGCACCGTGCGCTCGTCCGCGCTCGACCGAACTTCGGGAACGGGTTCGTAGTCGTCCAGATCCATGTACAGCAACGCGAAGCGGTAGACGTTCCAGACCACGTCCAGCTTGTCCTCCAACTCTGCGACGCCGTCCATCCCGCTCGTGAGGGTGACGTCCTTCGTGGGGTTGTGCGAGAGCAACTGCGCCCGCAGCGGGTCGCGGCCGTGTTGCTCGACGACAGTCGGTGGCCGGAGCACGTGCCCCCGCGACTTCGACATCGCCTCGCCGTCGAGCTTGGCGAACCCGTGCATCAGCACCTCCTCGTAGGGCGCGCGACCGCCGAAGACGACGCCGAGGTACAGCTGCATCAGGAACCAGCCGCGCGTCTGGTCGTGACCCTCGACCACGAAGTCCGCCGGCCAGGACTCGGGCGTCTCGGGCGGGCGTACGCGGGCAGACGCCCACGAGGCGACCGCCGAGTCGAACCACACGTCGAGCACGTCCGCCTCGCGCCGGGCGCTCCCGCCGCAGTCCGGACACGTGACGGTCAGATCGTCCACGCTCGGCCGGTGGAGGTCCGCCGGCGGACTGTCGAGACCCGCTTTCTCGGCGAGGTCCGCCGCGTCCTCGACGACGACGTCCTCGCCACAGTCCTGGCAGACCCACACCGGGACGGGGGTGCCCCAGTAGCGCTGGCGCGAGAGGTTCCAGTCCGGCGCGTCCGCGACCATCGGCCGGAAGCGGTTCTCCCGCGCTCCAGCCGGGTACCAGGTGGTGTCGCCGACGGCGTCGAGCAGGTCCTCCTTGAACTCGGTGACCGCCACGACCCACTGCTCGGTGGCGCGGTACCGCACCTCGGCATCGCAGCGGGGACACTGCGGGTACTCGTGGGTGTACGTCTCCGTGGCGAACAGTGCGCCCGCGTCGTCGAGGTCAGTCAGCACTGCTTCGACGGCGTCCTCGGCGTCGAGGCCGGCGTACTCGCCGGCGCCGTCGGTGAGGGTGCCGCTCTCCTCCAGCGGCGCGTACCCGTCCAGGTCGAGTTCCTGTCCGCGTTCGAAGTCCTCGGCACCGTAGCCGGGCGCGGAGTGGACGAGACCGGTCTGTTCCAGGTCGACGTAGTCCGCGCTCGCCACCTCGCCGCCGAGCACCGGCGAGTCCACGGGCAGGTAGGCCGCAAGCGGGTTGTCGTACGTCCAGCCGACGAGGTCCTCGCCGTCGAACCGGTCGACGACCTCGACTTTGGCGTCCCCGTCGACGGCCTCCCCCGCGACGGATTCCCCCGCGACGACCTCCCCCGTATCGGATTTCCCCGTGACGGCGTTGACCACCCCGTTGACGCAGTCCTCGGCGACGTAGAGCAGGTCACCGTCCACGGAGACGGAAGCGTACGTCGCCTCGGGGTCGACGGCGACGAACTGGTTGCCGGTGACCGTCCACGGCGTCGTCGTCCAGGCCAGCAGCCAGCCCTCCCGCTCGCGGAGCGGGAAGCCCACGTACGCCGCAGTCGCCTCACGAGTCTCGTAGGAGAGACGGGTTTCGGCGACTGACGTCTCGCAGTCGGGACAGGTGTTGACGACCCGTTTCTCGCGGGCGAGCAGCCCCCGGTCGTACAGTTCGCGGAAGGCGGTCCAGACCGTCTCCACGTACTCGGCGTCCATCGTCCGGTAGGGGTCGTCCCAGTCCATCCAGACGCCGAGGTCGGCGAACTCCGCGTCCATCCCGCGGCGGTTCTCAGCGACGAACTCCCGGCAGGCCTCGACGAAGTTCTCGACGCCGTACTCGTGGACGTCCGCCTTGCTCTCGAAGCCGAGGTCGGCTTCCAGCCGCCGCTCGACGGGCAGCCCGTGGGTGTCGTAGCCCGGCCGGGCCACGACGTCACGGCCCTGCATCCGGTAGTACCGCAGGAAGGCGTCCTTCAGTACCTTCCCCCAGGCGGTCCCGCAGTGCATGTCGCCGCTCGTGTTCGGCGGGCCGTCCACGAAGTAGAACGGCTCGCCGTCCGCGTTTTCGGATGTGACGTGCTCGTAGGCGTCGACCTCGTTCCAGTGTCGTTTGGCGTACTGTTCGACGTCGTCCGGGTCGTAGTGATCCGGTAGTGTCATGCTGTTGTTGTCTGTATTATTTCATACCCACAGCTAGCGAGCGGTTCGATCGATCGTGTTCCGTATTCGTGGCGCGCGCAAAAATCCCGATCACCAACAACAGTGGGTACAGCCGTCACTGACCGGGATTACTGCCACGGAGAAGGAGATGTTGCTATGCCCCGGACGGGGCAATACTCGAAACCGCGCGCCCGACGGACGGGGCGTTGCACCTCATCGTATCAGATCTTTCTCACTCGGAGCTTAAAAACGCTTCGATCGGCACAAACGTTTTAGTCCCCACATCTGTACAGTTGTGTATCAGATCCGGCCGCCCTGGCGGCCGCACCGTTCCAGCCCGCGACAGCTATGCCCTCCGAAGCCAGCCGCAGACGCGATCCGAGACAGCTCGGTTTCATCCTGTGTGCCGTCGTCACCCTGGCGTTGCTGGGGACGACCGGTGTCCTCGCAAGTGCAGAAGTCGGGCCCGATCGGGCGACAGCGGAGCCGATCGATCAGGACGACCCACGCGTGACGATCACGTCGCCGGACGACGGCGCGACGTTCGCACACGCGGACATCGTTCGGATCGACCTGGCGTTCGAGGATACTGACACCGCGGTCCTCACGCTGGAGAACGTCACGAACGCGGGCCCGCAGCCGGTGACGTTCCACGTAACCGTCGAAGACGCGAACGGGAGCGGGACGGCGACGGTGTACTTCAACCCGTTCCAGGCGTTCGACGGCCCGGTCACGGACTGCGATCCGGACGTACAGTTTGTGGACTGTGACGACGTCGTCGTCCCGGACAACCACCGCAATCACGGCTTTTTCACCCATCCGGAGGACGATGGGTCGGCCCTGGTCGGGACGGATCGCCCCCCTGCCGTCCGCTACGCCCCGCGGACGACCGAACGGGCCGGCGGATCCGCCGGCGAGCACGTTCTCCCCGCGAACGTGAACTACGAACTGTCCGTTTCGGCGGGCACCCGGGTCGATCAGCAACACACGCAGAACCCGGACGACGGGAAGCAGTTCCGACTACGGGGTATCGGGGACTGTGGCCTCGACGTACTGGCAGCGTCGAGTGTTGGGCCTGAGGGGATCGACCCCGGCGACCTCGACAGTTACGGGGACGTGGAGTCGCTACTCGAATCGGAGGCCGTGGTGCCGCCACGCGACGGTCGATACGTCGAGATCGACGAGTATGTCGTGATCGATCTCCGGGCGTCCGGGCTCGAAGGCATCTTTCACGAGGCGACACGACAGGGGAACCACCGCAGCGAAGCGGCGTTACTGGAGCGGGACGTCTTCCCGACCCGCGCGTTCGAAACTGCAGCACAGCGGGCTACGGGTGGATCGAGTGCCTTCAGGATGGTGTTCGAGACGTCTTCCACCTCGTCTCTCCGCCCCGGCTCGGGCGTGAGTATCGAGCACGTCGTCGCCGGGACAGACGACCGCGGCCACTACGACCGATACGCTGCAGTTCTGCGATTCGATGCCGAACCGCGGGGCGACGATGCGCGCCTCTCCCCAGGGACCGAGGTGAGCGGCGAACTGACTGTTTCCACGCTCGGTTTCAATTACGATCCAGCAGTGATCCGGGACGGATCCGATAGGCCGAAACCGGCACTTCTCTGCCAGGCTGACACGGACGAGTGGACGTTCTTCCGGGCCGACGAGACTGCGCCGATCAGTGCCGGGTTCATCAGCCCGTCGACACCCAGGGGAGCCGATGAGAACATCACGTTCAACGGCCTCCGGAGCGACGGCATCGTCGGCACCTACGAGTGGGAGTTCGGCGACGGCGCCACTGCGACCGGTCGGAGCGTCGAACACGCCTACGACGAACCGGGCATGTACACGGTCGAGCTCACCGTCTCCGGGCCGGCAGGGAACGACACCGCCACCGAGACGGTGATCGTCGTCGAGGACGCCGACGACCCGCTGCCCGCCGCCAATGTGTCGGTCGATGAGCCCCAAGCGGGGCCGGAGGTCGGCACGGAACTGGCGTTCGAGGCAGCCACCGACGCGCCGGCCGAACTGATCGAGGGGTACCGGTGGGAGTTCGACGACGGCACGACGGCCGTCGGCCTGACGGCAAGCCACTCGTACGACGAACCGGGCGAGTACGTCGTGAACGTGACCGTCATCGGGGTCGCCGGCGAGAACACGACCCGGCGGACTGTCGTCGTCGAGGAGGCCTCCCCGCCCTCGGTCTCCATCGACGGGAAGGCCGAGGACGGTCAGATCACGCTCCGGGCGAACTCGTCGGGTGGTGCGATCGACCGCTACGGCTGGGACCTGGGCGACGGCACCAGCCTGAACGGCGACACCGTCACCCACACGTACGACGAACCGGGGGAGTACAGCGTCGAGTTGCTGGTCACCGGCCCCGGCGGCACCGACACCGCAACGGTCACGGTGCGTGCCGAGGAAGGAGCCGAGGCGGCCGACGGCGACGGCGCTGACCTGCGAGTGACGATCCCGGAGGGGGCGAGCGGCGGGACGGATGCCGACGACGGCCTCGGACACGGGTTCGGGATCGTCGCCGCGATTGCGGCCCTCGCGGGGGCCGCGACGCTGTTCCTCCGGCGGCGCTAGCCCGCCCGACAGCGCGTCTCCGGGCGGCCGCGTCGGCCGAAACCGGGACATTCTCATGTGGCGGCCCGGACCTACGAGTATGCACCAGGTCATCGAAACGGCCCCGTTCGAGGAGATAGCGACGACCGAGGCGGACGCGATCGCGCTGTACCGTGACCTGGTACGGGCCCGGGCGTTCGACGAGCGGGCGCTCTCGCTCCAGCGGCAGGGCTGGATGAGCAGCTACCCGCAGTTCAAGGGCCAGGAGGCCTCGCAGGTCGGCGCGGCCCACGCGCTCGAGGAGGACGACTGGCTGTTCCCCACCTACCGCTCGAACGGCATGCAGATCGCCCGCGGCGTCCCGATGAGCGACATCCTCCTGTTCCGCCGCGGCCACAACGAGTTCGACTCCGATCACGACCTGCCGATCTTCCCCCAGGCGATCCCGATCGCGACGCAGATCCCCCACGCCGCCGGCGCCGGCATGGCCGCCAACTACGTTGACGAGGACCACGCCGTTCTCTGTTACTTCGGCGACGGCGCCACCTCCGAGGGGGACTTCCACGAGGGGCTGAACTTCGCCGGCGTGTTCGAGGCGCCGGTGGTGTTCTTCTGTGAGAACAACGGCTGGGCGATCTCGCTGCCGCGACACGAGCAGACGGCGAGCGCGACCATCGCCCAGAAGGCCGACGCCTACGGCTTCGACGGCGTCCAGGTCGACGGCAACGACCCCATCGCCGTCAAACACGCCGTCGGGAAGGGGATCGAGAAAGTCCGTGAGGGCGAACCGGTGCTGATCGAGAGCCTCACGTACCGCCAGGGCGCCCACTCGACCAGCGACGATCCCTCGCGGTACGAACACACCCAGGCGGACCTGCCCGACTGGCGGACCGCCGATCCGGTTGAGCGCTTCGAGACGTACCTCCGGGACGGGGGCGTCCTCGACGACGAGCGCGTCGAGACGATCGAGGCGGAAGCCGAGGCGGAACTCGACGAGGCAGTCGAGATTGTCGAGGACACCGAACCGCCGGGGCCCGAGGGGCTGTTCGACTCCGTGTTCGAGGAGCCAACGCCGCCGCTGCGGGACCAGCAGGAGTGGCTGGAACACTGGGTCGCCGAGCACGGCCATCCCGACGCCGATTCCTGACGACCGTACGAGGCGTCCGCTGGGTCGACCGGGGCTGTCCAGCCGGTGTCAGCCAGTTCTGGTGAACCGGCCTGGGCCCCACAGCATCGACAGCTCGCTGTCGATCTCGCGGAATTCGACGGGCGTGCGGTGCCCGTTCGGCTCGACAGTGTAGAACGCGTACTCCTCGGCAGCCAGCGATTCGGGGAACGCCGGAAACTCCTGTCCCCACTCCTCGATTTCGACGGTGATGTGACCGCCAGCGCGTTCGACGCTCGCGCTCGGTCCGCGGAAACTCCCGTAGCGGCCGGTGACCGCGCCGATCTTCTCGCGGAGCGCAACCTCGGGAACCACCTCGACCGGCGACTCGCCCGCGGCGATTGCTAGAATCCCCATGGCGATCGCCCAGATCGGAACCTCCGACCTGTTGCACGCGACGGCGACGCCCAGTTCCCGATCCCGGAAGCCGCCGGCGTACGCCTGTGCGTGCTCGACCAGTCCACTGTGGCCCACCAGGCGGTCATCGAGGAACTCCTCGATCATGAGCCCGTGGCCGTACCACCGGTCCTGTCCGTCGATCGTCGACGTGCGGTGCTGCTGTTGCTCGCGCATCGCTTCGATCGTCTCGGGCGCCAGGAGGCGGGCGCCGTCGAGTGTGCCGTCCCCCAGCACACAGCGGAGCAGGCGCGTGAGTTCGGTCACCGGGCTGATCAGCGCGCCGTCGGCCAGCCCGCTCTCGAAATCGAGCGGCTCATCCACGGGGATCCGCTCGCCGTCCTCGACGCGATAGCCGGTCATCGCGTCCGACTCGGACTGGAGCACACGCTGGTCGAACGTCGAGCGGTCCATCCCAAGCGGCGAGAAAATCTCGTCCCCGACGTACTCGGCGTAGTCGCGTCCGTCGACCGCCGCGACGAGTTGCCCGAGGATCTTGTACCCGGTGTTGTAGTACATGAACCGCGATCCGTCGGTGATGCGCCGGTCGGCTGCCGCGTCAGCGTGGAGCCGCAGATCGGTTTCGGTGGCGGCGTTGTCCCGCTCGAAGATCGTGTCCGACGGCATCCCCGAGGAGTGGGTCAACAGCTCCCGAACCGTGATCGGATCGCCCGGCGCCTCGTGCAGGAACGGGACGTAGTCCCGGATTTCGTCGTCGGGATCGAGGTCGTCCCGTTCGACCAGCTGAAAGACCGCCATCGCGGTGACGATCTTGGTGATCGACCCGACGTTGTACAGCGTCTCGGACGTTGCGGGCTCGGTTCCGTCGAGGGTCCGTGAGCCGAGGCCCGTCGCGTACAGGGGGCCGTCCTCGTCGAAGACTGCGACGCTTGCACCCGGGATCTCCTCCTCGACCAGCCAGTCTTCCAGGAAGACTTCGATGGCACGTTCGACCGCTGGATCGAGACCGCGATCTGTGGCGCTCATGAATCCCAATTATATAGCCAGACGTGATTAAGTTAAGCCATGCCGTCCCAACTCCCGTTGTTCGGGCCATGACACAGCCGATGGACTGTCCTGGCACTGTACGGAGTCACGTCTGGCTGTATATCAACGACCGACTTAAGCGATTGCACGGGCCGCCCTGCGTCCGGACACTGACGGCGCCCTGGCGGAATCTTCACTGGAACATCGCCCCCGTGGCACAGTTATACTGGTGGCTGTACGTACGTGAACACTCGAATTGAGAATCCAGGCGAAACGGGTCTGTCTCCGCAGAGAGCAGAGACTGGTGAGTAAACGAAGTACAGCCACCAGTATCACCAAGTCAGCCGATTGCGGTGCTCAGTCGCTTGGCTCGCGGGTCTCGCAGTGCTCGATCCGCTCGCCAGCGCGCGCCTGGTGGATGATTCACCCTTCGCCGTCTGACCACCGGTGTCTCCGCCACCCCTAAACAGCGGCGCGGCCAACTGCCGGTGATGAGTCCACCACAACACGTCGCCGGGGTCTGCGGCAGTCTCCGGGACGCCAGCTACACGCGGATCGCGCTCGACCACGCGCTTCAGGCCGCGGAGGACTGCGGCGCGCCGACGACGCTCGTGGACCTCCGGGGGTACGACCTGCCGGTGTTCGACACCGATCACCGGGAGGCAGGCGACGCCGCACGCCTCCAGGAGGACATACAGCGGGCCGACTCGGTCCTGCTGGGCTCGCCGATGTACCACGGCTCGTACGCGGCGCCGCTGAAAAACGCCCTCGATTACTGCGGGTTCGACGAGTTCGAGAACACCACGGTCGGGCTACTGGCCGTCGCTGGCGGGAGCTTTCCGACGATGACCCTCGAACATCTGCGCTCGGTCTGCCGGGCGCTGAACGCGTGGGTGCTCCCCCACCAGGCGGCGATCCCGACCGCCAGCGAGAAGTTCGAGAACGGTG
>PXSF01000115.1:0-4903 GCA_003022845.1 Halobacteriales archaeon SW_10_66_29
CGAAAAACGCCGTCAGGTACTCCTCGTCGATCGTCCGCGGCAAGAGCTCCTCGATGCTCTCGTCGATAGCCGGCCGCCACTCGGCGAGTACGTCCCGCATACCAGTGTGGTCGATGTGCGAGACCAAAAAAGCACCCACCTGGCGCCAGGCGGCGTCACGCGGCCGTTTGAAACACACTAACACGACGAAAACTGTCCACAGTTTATATGCTCCCGGGGCCCGTAGTCGGTGGTGATGCCCACCCCAGACCGCCCGCCCTCCAGCGAGCCGCCGGAGTCCCCCGGAGGCAGCCAGCGTGGCCGTTCGGACAACCACTCAGAGCTCCCGTACGATCAGCGGCTACGAGCGGCGACAGCGGCAGTCCGGATGGTCTCGGCGACGCTGTCAGACCGCGGGCGGTAGCGCCACCCCGCGGTCACCGGCGCCGGATCGCGATGGCACCGAGCAGGAGGGCGACGACGCCGACCAGCGCGGCGCCGGCAGCCGTCGTCGGGACCCCTCCGCTCCCGCCGCCCTGGACCGACACCGTGGCGTTGTTGCTGAACACCGGGATGCTGTACTCGTCGGTCAGCCGGACGTCGGAGTCCGCGAAGTGGATGGTCGTGTTGCCCGTCGGGGCGTCGGCGGCGACGTCGAAGGTGATCGTCGCGTACCGCTCGTCGCCGGTCGTGCCGCCGGCTGGCGGGTCGCGCCACTGCTCGACGACGACCTCGCCGGCGTCGTCGTCGGTCCGGGTCTCGGTTTCGACGGTCGTCGGCTCGTCGCCCTCGAGCCAGGTGGCGGCCTCGACGTCCGTCGCGGTCAGCACCGACTCGTCGTACTCGGTGACGACTGTCATCGACTCGACGCCGACGTCACCGACGCCGCCGTCGCTGGCGACGAACACGTCGACTTCGAGCGTGTCGCCGGCCGACACCTCGTAGGTCTCCTGCGGGGTGTAGATCACCGTTGGCTGGTCGCCAGCGGTCGCGTTGCCGGCGACGCCGCCCGCGAGGAGGGCAACGGCGGCTGCGAGCGCGAAGCCGGCCGCGACGGCGAGGAGGGCACGGTTGCGGGTCGAATCCGAGGCGGCGTCGCTATCGCGCGACATCGCCGCCTCCGGAGGGTCCCCTGTCATCGTGGCGGTGCGTATGGCGCCGGGACAGTTGAGCCTTGCCAGTCACAGGTGAGCGTCGGGCCGCCGCTCCCCTCGCAGCCGTCACACGCCATCCCGGTCACGCTGATGAGCGTGCAGAACCGTTACGTCTCAAAAAGCAAATCACCGGACGACGAGCGAGGAGATTATTACCGTTCGGCACGACGATTTTGTATGGACACTGCGGTCCTGCGCGACGACATGGTCGACAGCCTCGAACACGAGAGCAAGGCGTGTGTCGAGAGCGAGGCCATCTCGGTCGCGATGCGGGAGGTGCCGCGGCACGTCTTCCTCGAAGACGAGCGGGGCGCGTACGCGGATCGGCCGTTCGAGCGGTTCGGCACGCGTGTACTCGCGCCCAGTACCGCCGCACGCCTGCTGGAAGCGCTCGATCCCGACGCCGACGACTCCGTGCTCGTGGTCGGCGCCGGCGTCGGGTACACGGCGGCTGTCCTCGCGGAGATCGTCGGCAGCCGGAACGTCCAGGCGATCGACATCACGCGCCGGCTGGTGTACGAGGCCCGCGAGAACCTCGCCGAGGCCGGCTACCCCGAGGTGCTGGTCGACTGCCGCGACGGCGCGAACGGGTTCCCCGAGTACGCGCCCTACGACCGGATCCTGCTGGAAGCCGCCGCGGTCAACCCCCCGCGGGCGCTACTCGACCAGCTCGCCGACGACGGCCGGCTCGTCATGCCGCTGGGCGCCCGCGAGCAGTCGATCACCCGGATCGACCCCGACGGCGAGGTCGAACCCCTCGGCGGCTGTGCCTTCGGCCCGATGCTCGTCGAGGGCGAACAGGCCGACACCGTCGAACGCAACCGCACCCGCCGCGAGGACCGGGAGTTCGCCGAACGCGACGCCCGCCGCCGCCGCGGCTGGGAACTGGACTGGATCGACTGGGACTGACGGTCTCAGCGGCCATACTCGCTCGTTTTCGCCGTCTCGGTCAGTTTCTGACCGCCGGTCACTAATTACGTAGTGTCAACTTATAATGAACTCGGGTGTCACGTACGGACGTCGCCGGCTGATCACCGGGATACTCCCGACAGGCCGGCACCCCGCCGAACCGCGAACACAGACGACGGCCGACGCAGACGGATCAGTCCACGATCCGGGGGTAAGGGGCTCCCGTGTCCCGTAGCGAGCGTCGGTCTCTGCAACCCGCTCACGGAGACACCAATGGCAGACACACCAAACCACGAATACAACGTCCCTGCCCAGGGGGACCAGGACTGGCATCAACCGCTCAACGAGAACTTCGAGGAGTTCGAGGTCGACATCGAACTCCGCGACCAGGAGAGCAATCTCGGGGATTACGACCCCTCCGACGGCACCATCTCCGGGACGCTCGCCACATCGAAACTCGACGTCGGTTCGATCAGTGGCTCGCTCACTGGCGGCACCGAACTGTCGAACATCGCGGGCAGTAACCTCAGCATCGACAGCAACGGCACGCTCAACGCCAGCGGCGGTGGCGGCGGTGGTGGTGGCGGCGAGTGGACGGCGAACAACACTCTGCTGGAACCGAGCAACAGCAGCATCGACGGGATCGACGTCGGCGAGGTGAACACCACCGAACTCAACGGATCGCTCACGGGCGGGACCGAACTGACCAGCATCGCCGGCACCAACCTCAGCATCGACAGCAACGGGCAACTCAACGCCAGCGGCGGCGGTGGCGGCGGTGGCATCAGTAGCCTCAGCGGTGGCGACGGTATCAATCCCGGGAGTATCGGCGACGGCGACAGGGTCTCGGTGGCGTGGGGAGATGCCGCCGGCCTCGGCTCCAGCGGTGAAATCACCGGCGGGAACTGGGTCGCGAGCGGTAGTCTGTTGGAACCATCAGACGGCAGTATCGACGGTGTTGACGTCGACCGAGTGGAGACGACGACCCTGACCGTCGATGGAACGCCGACCCTTCGATTGGGACCGACCGGCACTGACTTCGATAATAATACCGGGGGCGGGAACGTGATAGGGGGGTACGAGGGTAACGATGTCCAAAACAACGCCATCGGTGCAACCGTCAGCGGCGGCGGGGCCAGCGGAACGCGTAATCTCGGTGGTTCCATCGGCGAACGAGTCAACACAAACGAGGTGACTGATGACTACGGAACAGTCGGCGGCGGGTACAACAACCGTGCTACGAAAGAAGCAACCGTGGGCGGTGGGAGCACTAATACCGCTAGCGGCAGGTTTTCGATCGTCGGGGGCGGCGAAACAAACATCGCCAATGGCGAGTCCTCAACCATCGGTGGAGGCAGATTACACATTGCCAGCGGCGCTCAGTCAACCATCGGTGGCGGCTTAAATAACACCACCAATGGCGGTTACTCAACGGTCGGGGGCGGCAAAGCAAACGAGGCCAATGGCGATTCCTCAACCATTGGTGGAGGCAGATCAAACATCGCAGACGGCGCTCAGCCAACCATCGGGGGTGGCTCAACTAACTTCGCTACTGGCGATTTCTCGACCATCGGGGGCGGCCAGAGCAACACGGCCGGCGCACAAGCTGCGACAGTCGGGGGCGGCGGGAGCAACCTGGCCAACGCACGAGAGGCGACGGTCGGGGGCGGCGGGAACAACGTGGCCAGCGCCCCAAAGGCGACGGTCGGGGGCGGCAAACAAAACACGGCCAGCGCACAAGAGGCGACAGTCGCTGGAGGCAAAAACAACACTGCTGACAGCGTGAACTCGACCATCGGGGGTGGCTCAAATAACAAGGCCAATGGCGGTACCTCAACCGTCAGCGGCGGGACGAGTAACGAGGCCTACGGCGGTAATTCCACAATCTGCGGTGGGGAAAATAACCGCACCGGCGAGTCGGGCACACAAAAGGCTTCGCACGCCACGGTTGCTGGCGGAGAAAACAACGTGGCCCGCGAGGACTACTCCTTTGCGGCCGGCCGGGAAGCCTACGCGCGGGCAGAGGGCTCGTTCGTGTGGGGCGATAGCTCGGACAAATTCGTCGAGTCGCTCACCCCGGACGAGGTTGTGTTCCAGGCCAGCGGTGGGGTCGTCATGTGGACGACCAACAACAATAGCGTCGGTGCGAAACTCCCCGACGGAGACAGTTCCTGGTCTGCTGCGAGTGCCCGGGCGGTCAAGTCCAATATCGACCCGGTCGACCCGAGCGAGGTGCTGGCCGGCGTCGAAGACCTGGAGGTGAGTACCTGGGAGTACGACACCCGCCGCCGCGTCACGCACATGGGCCCGATGGCTGGCGACTTCCACGACGCATTCGACCTCGGTGACGACCCCGAGCGGATCAGTGGCGTCGACGCCGACGGCGTCGCGCTGGCAGCCATCCAGGGGCTCTCCGCCAAACTGGACGACCGCGACGAACGCATTGCCGATCTCGAAGCCGAGCTCGCGGAGAAAGCCGACCGCATCGATGCGCTCGAAGCAGAAAACAAGGCACTCGGTGACGAAACTGAGGCGCTTCGAGCTGAAAACGAGACCCTCCGCGAACGGCTGGCTGCCGTCGAGGAGCGACTCGACACCATCGAGGCAAGCAGTGCGTCCCTGGCGTCGGCCGACGACTAACGCCCGGTGCCCCCGAGTGCACTGCTGTGGCCGCATCCCGGCAGCTACCGTTCGGGGACTCGCTACCGTCTATAACTGGATGGTACCACTAGGATATATGGTCCGGGCGCGCGTACGTCCACGCGACCATGGCATGCAGCGACGACCTGCTCGCGGAGGGAACGGACATCTGGGACGCACAGAAGGGGCACCCGTTCGTGGTGGAACTCGCCGAGGGGTAG
>PXSF01000115.1:5042-8294 GCA_003022845.1 Halobacteriales archaeon SW_10_66_29
CGATCCAGCCCGGACGACGCAAGCACCGCAGGCCGGAGGCCGAGGCGCGCAGCGAGTCCCGGCTGGCGAACGAAGCGTAGCGAAGTGAGCGCAGTCGAGCGACCTGGGGCGTTCTCCGTCTCGAACCTGCTGTTTCATCTCTCCCAGATTCCTCAATAGCTTCTGTGAATTACTAACCCTCGACGAGGACGCGAAGCAATAGGGATTTGCCGGTCGGCCCGCTATCTCGGGGCGATGACCGAGTTCGACCCCGAGAAGTTCGAGGACAAGTACGAGCATTACTTCCCGGAGCTCCAGCGGGCCTACCGCCAGGCGTTCGAGACGATGAACGACGCCTACAACTCGGAGCTGATCCACGCCATCGACCAGCAGCTGCTCGCCGAGAGCGAGCCGTTCTACGAGGGCGACGGCGAGTTCCGCGTCGAACTCCCCGACCAGCGCGAGGTGTCCGGCGTGGTCGTCGACGACGACACCCTGGACGCGGTGCTGGACCGCTACGTCGAGGAGATCGAAGCCGAACTGCGGGCCGTGTTCGGGTTCACCGGGTAAGCGCGCGGAACACGTTTTTGTCCGCCCGGGCCCGAGGATAGCCGTGAGCGAGTCCCTCGACCTCGATTTCGAACTGCCGAACGTCGGCGCGGGGCCGGACCCGCTGTCGCTGTCTGCAGTCGCCGCGGACAACGCGTTCGTGCTGCTGTTGTTCCAGCGCAGCTACCACTGCACGAACTGCCGGTCGCAGGTCCAGGCCGTCCGCGACCGGTACGCCGACTTCCGCGACCGCGACGCCGAAGTCGTCTCGATCGTCCCCGAACCCCCCGACCGCCTCCGGGACTGGCAGGACCGCTACGACCTCCCGTTCCCGCTGTGTGCCGACCCCGAGGCGGCCGTCAGCGAGCGCTTCGACCAGCCCGTCCGCTTCGGCCTGCTCGGCTCGCTGAGCGACTTCCTCGGCCGGATGCCCAAGGCCGTCCTGCTGGACTGCCGCGACGGCAACCCGGCGGTCGCCTACACCCACGGGGGCGACTCGACCTGGGACCGGCCGGCGATCGACGACCTGCTGGCCGCCATCGACGAGCGCCGGTCAGCGCTCTCCCGGTGAGCGCCTTGCCTGTGACTGCCCTGCCAGCGGGCGCTACTCCGGCCCCACAGCCCTGCCTTCGGGGGCTGTTTGCCACGTTCTGTCATGATATCATATAATGTCCTTTAGGACAGGTGTTATGTACATTGTAACTCGGATACCGGAATATGCGACCAAGCACAGAGCATTCCAAATCAGAGGTGTACGAATGCACGGACTGCGGGGAGCGAGTATCGGATCCAGACACGCGACTCTGCGGGGCCTGTGGCGGGGAGTTCATCAATTTCCTACTCCCCGTAGCCGCCGCCACCCGGCGTCTCGACGCGAACGGTCGTGCCGGCGTCGACCTCGCGGGTCGTCTTCGCCGGTACCTCCTCGCCGTCGATCGCGTTTCTCCCGGGCGCGCCGTCGCCGCCGCCGGCGACGCCCGACGGTGCGCGGCTGCGGCGCTCGGTCAACAGCGAGACCGTCGCGTCCGTCTCCATCCTGAGTGCGCGGACGAGCCCGTCGCCACCGCGGAACTGGCCGTCGCCGCCGCTGCCGGTCCGGAGGGCGTACTCCTCGACGCGCAGCGGGTACGCCGCCTCCAGCGCCTCGACGGGCGTGTTGCGGGTGTTGGTCATGCCGACCTGGACGCCCGAGAGGCCGTCGCTGTCGGGGTTCGCACCCGCGCCGCCGCCGATCGTCTCGTAGTAGACGAACGCCGAGGAGCCGACGATCAGGTTGTTCATCGTCCCCTGGCCCTGGGCGGGCACCCGCTCGGGTGCCGCGTCGGCGAGTGCGGCGAAGACGACGTCGGTGACGCGCTGGCTGGTTTCGACGTTGCCGCCGACGACCGCCGCCGGCGGTTTCGGGTCGAGCAGGCTCCCCGCGGGCGCGT
Source organism: Halobacteriales archaeon SW_10_66_29 (assembly GCA_003022845.1). Taxonomy (GTDB): domain Archaea; phylum Halobacteriota; class Halobacteria; order Halobacteriales; family Haloarculaceae; genus Halovenus. Next base: position 7,001 of record PXSF01000115.1, read on the forward strand.
GCACGGTGACGGGTTCGTAACAGCCGTGGTTCGGCGGGATGTCCGGATCGGTCACACACCGGATCACGAAGTAGACCGCGCTCTTTGCGACCGGTAGCGGCGCGTTGACGTTGCCGGCGACCTGGCCGGCCGTCCCGGTGAAGTCTACCTCGACGCTCGTCCCGTCGACCCGGACAGCCACTTCGATCGGAATCGCCGCGTCGGTCACGCCGTCTCCTTCGAGGGCATCTGTCGCGCGGTACTCCCCGTCCGGAATCTCCCGGAGCTCGGATTCGAGTCGCGACCGCGAGTAGTCGATGACGGCGTCGAACGCGGCGAGCAGCCGGTCGCCGTGCTCCTCGTACAGTTCGAGGAGCCGGCGCGCTCCCCGGTCGTTGGCCGCCCGCTGGGCCCGGAGGTCAGCCCGCCGCTCGCGCGGGTTCCGCACGTTCGCGAGAACCAGCGTCTCGACGTCCGTGGCTCGTTCGCCGCCCGCGACCAGCCGCACCGGCGGGAGCCGCAGCCCTTCCTGTTGGATGTCCCGCGCGCCGGCCGGCATGCTCCCCGGCGACATCCCGCCGACGTCAGCGTGATGCGCCCGGGAGACGGTGTATCCGAGAATGTTGCCCTCGTGTGAAATCGGTGCGACGAGCGTCACGTCCGGGAGGTGGGTGCCGCCGGTGAACGGGTCGTTGAGCGCGAACACGTCGCCCGGTTGCGGGTCGCAGTCCCGGACCGCCGCGACCGCCTCCGGCATCGCGCCGAGGTGGACCGGGATGTGTTCGGCCTGGGCGATCATCCGGCCGGTCGCGTCGAACAGCGCCGTCGAGCAGTCCCGGCGCTCGGTGATGTTCGGCGAGTACGCGCCCCGGATCAGCACCTGGCCCATCTCCTCGGCGACGCTCTCTAACTGGTTGCGGAGGATCTCCAGGTCGACGGCGTCGAGCGCCTCGGCGTCGTCTGCCCGGTCGCCGGGATCGATCTCGTCGGTCATCGCTCCCCCTCCGTGTCGTTCGAACCTCGGGTCTGTTCCCGCCGCTGCATCTCGATCGTTCCCCGCCCGTCGACGGTCGCCCGCCAGTCTGGCGGCACCATAACCGTGCTCTCGCCGCCCTCGAAGATCGCCGGCCCGTCGATCGCGGCTCCGGCAGGAACGGACACACGCTCGTACACCGGCGTCTCGCGGAACGTTCCGCCGAACGACGCGTCGCGCTGCTCGACCGGCTCTGAAGATTGTCCCTCGTGAGAAATTTCCGGCGTCTCGCCCGGAAGCGTCGCCGTCAGCCGCAGCGTGACGAGTTCGATCGGCTCCTCG
>PXSF01000116.1 GCA_003022845.1 Halobacteriales archaeon SW_10_66_29
AGTACGATATCAACGAGTATCGACCCTGAAAGTCCCGAGTTGTGTCGAGATATCTTAGACAGATCACGTCCGGCTGTATAGCTACGGTCCGACAGTTGAACCCCCGTCACCGTCCGTCGGCGTGACAGGGGCGTCGCCGAGCGCACCACCGACTGCGACTTGGAGGAGCAGTAACACCACGAGGGCACACAGTAGCGCGAGTCTGGGGTTGGCCGCGATGCGAACGAGGAGGGATTTTCTTCCCATGAAGTCAGCGAATTCGTTCGAGCGTTATAAATTTTTTGGTCAAATAAACAAGTGATAAAAGCGGGCCGGAGCCACCGCCGCATCCGGTGAGAGCGGTAGAAATCTCCACGTACTCACGTCCGACAGTGTCAGGACATGCCTGTTCCGGTGGTAGCGTTGTAAGTAGAATTATACCAAACGTTATAACCCGGACACGCGTTTGTAGAGGTGATTGGGGATGCAATCGGGAATCGAGTTTACAACCAAAGGAGAATCAGACGTACATATTCAGGACGTAGTAGCCGGGCGGCAGTACGGTCTGTCGACGGTCGATCCGATAGACGTTCGACAATCATCACCGGAGGGGTTCCCGATGCCAGTCACCGACGCGATCGAGACCGAGACGGCGGGACTGTGGACGCTGGACCCCTACGGACTCACGATCCGCGGTGCCGACGGCGACATCGTCGACGTGTGTTTCATGAAAGACGACACCCACACGTTCGACGGGGGAGAACACGTACTGCAGATCGAAGCGCCGGTCCAGACGTTCGTTCGGGTAGAGGGGCCGTTCAGATGCGAAACGTCGCTCGACAGGGTGTCGATCCAGTGTGAGGAGCGATCGACAGTCACCGTCGGCGCCAGGGCACGCCACTGCTACCCCCAGGAGACGATTACGACGACTGACTCCCCGGCTGACCTACTGGAGACACTCTCGTATTTCGGGGACACGATGATGACGGCGTCGCCGGAACGGTCGTACTCGTCGCTCCGGGGCCACCCGCCGAGACTCGTTCACGGGGAGGAACTCGACGTGCCGGACACGCTTTCGAAACCGGAGACCGGTGTGACGATCACAGTCCCGCCCGATCGTTCTGAGATCATGAGCGTCGCGCCGCTGGCGTACTACCTGCTGGCGACCGTCGAACCGGGCGAGGGGTTCGCGCTCACTACGTCCGCCGGCGTCGACTACCGGCCGACCGAACGGGAGACGGCCGACGCGGCGACCGAACTGCTCACCCACTGCTTCACGCTCGACTGTCTCGTTCGGACGGAAGGGCTGTACGACATCGACCTGTACGAGCGACAGCGGTTCGAGTCCCTGTCGGATGTCGACCTCGCGTACGCGGACCTGTACGACCAGCCCCTCGCCGAACGACTCGGGCGGTATCTGGAGGTCGATCGGGACGCGGTCAGTGAGATCGGGCCGACCTGGCCGACGACGGCGCTCCTCGAACCGGGCCGGGAGGCCGTCGAGGCACTGCCGTACCTCTCGTACGAACTCGCACAGGTCCGAACGGCAGATCCACCCCGGTACAGCGGGAACGAGGCCCGCAGTAAGGCACTCGAGGCGTTCTCCGGGTCCGCGGGGGCAGGCAAAACCCGGACCACGTCGCTGGTCTTCGACGACAAGGCGGAGTTCGTCGCGGTGCCGGAAACCGACAGCACCCAGACGGTGTGGGTCGGCAGCGGCATCCCGCTGAACTCCGCCGCGTTCGACGTCAACGGCTACGAACACTACTCGCACGTGACCGAGGACGACGAGTCGGGGCTGGAGATCACGATCGTCTGCAACGAGATCGAGATGGACAAGGAGTCGACCGACCTCCAGGAGGTGCTGGACCCGAGGGACGACCTGGAGCCGGAGCTGACCATCAGGCGGCGTCTCTCTGTTGCGGAGCTCCGGGCGGTGATCGAGGACGGCGCGGATTACCTCCATTTCGTCGGCCACGCGACGCCGGACGGACTGCAGTGTCCAGACGGTGAACTCGACATCGGGACGGTCGAACAGAGCAACGTCGACATGTTCTTCCTGAACGCCTGCCAGTCGTTCCAGCAGGGCAAACGTCTCGTCGAACGCGGCAGCGTCGGCGGGATGGTCACGTACAGCGACGTGGCCGACAAGTACGCGCTCCAGACGGGGACGCTGATCGGACAGCTCCTCAACGACGGCTTCTCGATCGGTGCGTGTCACAGCATCGTCCGGGAGACGCGCCCGATCGGCGGCCACTACACCGCCGTCGGCAACCGAACGGCGATCCTCTCACAGCCGGAGGGCGGTGCCCCGACGCTCTTTCACATCTCCCAGAAGAGCGACGGCTACGTCTTCGATACCCACGTCCATCCGTCGGAGGCGTACCCCATCGGCTCGATTATCTCCCTCGTCATCGACCCCGACGACAAGCACTACCTGGTTCCGTCGTCGGATCAGTTCGATGTCGCCCCGGAAGAAGTCGAAGAGGCGCTCTCCCACAGCCTCTCACCTATCGTGGTCGACGGACAGCTGCAGTCCCGGTCCGAATTCCTCTCGACGGTCGAGAGGTAGTCGAACTCCGTAAATCTTATTTAATTCTAATATATACGTATATTATGGAACATATAGAAATCACGTCGTACGACGATTGCCTGGTCAGCTGCCTGGACGAGCCGTCTGTCGATCACTGGCGCGTCCGGACGGACGATCCGGAGTTCCTCTCGGCGTTCATCGATGTCCTGCAGGAGGAGGACCCGGTCGGGAAGCGGATCGAGTGGCTGTGTGACCAGGACGTGATCAAGGGCCTGGAGAAGAACTTCGTCCGGGCGGCGAAAGCGTCCGACCTGGTGACCGAAAGCACGCTCACGATCCGGGAGAGCACGGACGCGGCGCCCAACACGCCGACGGTGCTGGTCAGCCCGGAGCGAACAGTTTCGCTGCTGCCCGTCGGCGACGGGGAGGCGGTCCAGATCGACATCACCGAGGAGGCGGCCTGCGAACGGCTCTGGGAGAAGTACCAGTCCGAGTGGGACATCGCGATGCCGCACTCGATCGACACGCCGCCGTACTCGCGGCTGGTGACGATGGCCGAACAGAAGCTCGGCGACGGCGTCGGTGCGGACATCGACACGGCCTACACCGCCGTCGAGAGCCGGTCGCCGGACGAACAGCCCGAGCCCGTCACTGTCTCGCTACTGGTCGGGGCGAAACACGAACTGCTGTTGAACGACATCGTCGACTGGGCCGAGACGTCAACGCTGGCCACGCAGGGCACGGTGTCGAAGCTCAAACAGCGTCTCGAGGAGTTCGACATCATCGCCACCGAGAGCAAGAGCGTCGGCGTCGGCCGGCCGCGCCAGCGGCTCGTGTTCTCCGACGAGTCGATGCAGTCGCTCCCGGCCGACGAACTCCTCGCCCACGTCCAGGGCGTGCTCGCCTAGCGTCGCAACGGCGGCACCGCCGCTCTCACCGTCAGCCCCTCTCCGCGGCGGGGCCGCGAGCGCCGGTAATGCCCGCTGCACAGCAGGTTTTATAAACCTGAGTGCGAAACTCGGCATTGGACTATGGACAACGATAGTACGCAGCCGTCCGAGCGCGCCTTGTCAAGCGGTACCACGAGGCGCACCGTGCTCGCGTCGCTCGGGACGGCGGGAGTCGTGGGACTGGCAGGCTGTACTGGCGACGACGACAGTGGCAACGGGAACGGAAACGGCAACGGGAATGGCAACGGCAACGGCAATGGCAACGGCAACGGAAACGGAAACGGCAACGGAAACGGAAACGGCAACGGAAACGGAAACGGCAACGGGAATGGCAATGGAAACGGCAACGGGAATGGCAACGGCAACGGCGGGACGACCGACGGCACGAGCCTCGACAGCGTGTCGGTGGGGATGGTCACGTCGACGTCGGGGCCGTTCGCGGTGTTCGGCAACGCGGCAGTGACGGGCGCGGAGCTGGCGATCGAGGACCTGGAGGCGGAGTACGACCTGACGATCGACCTCCAGACCGCCGACTCGCAGCTCGATCCCGGAACAGCAGTCGAACAGGCGACGAGGCTCGTCACCGACGACGGCGTCGACTTCCTGATGGGCGGCGTCTCCTCGTCGGTCGCGCTGCAGGTGGGGGCGTGGGCAACTGACAACCAGGTGACCTACTTCCCGACGGGTGCTCACTCGTCTGCGATCACTGGCGGATCCTGTGGGGAGTTCGTGTTCCGTCCGACGGCGTCGAACTCGATGCTGGCAAACACGATCAGTTCGGACATGGCCGAGGCCGAAGACGAGTGGTTCCTGATGTACTCCGACTACACCTGGGGACAGACGGCGGCAGATGCCGTCCAGAACTCGCTCGAAGAGCAGGGCAAAACAGTCGCCGGCCGGACAGCAGTGCCGTTCCCGAGCGACGACTACGCCCAGTACGTCAACGAGGCCGAGGCGTCGGGAGCGCCGGCCATCGGCGTGCTGATCGCGGGGCTGGACCTGCGCAAGGCCAGCAACCAGATCATCGCGAGCGGCATCGAGGACCGGACACTGGCGATGCACCAGCTCGAGGACTTCGTCTTCTGGGGGATGGACCAGAACACGGCGTCGATCCTCGACATCGCGGGGCAGGTGTGGGGACCGGCGGTCGGCGGCGGCGACGAGTTCAAACAGCGGGTCGCCGACCAGGGGGAGATCGAGCCTTACGTCCGGCACCTGCTCGGGTACATGTCGATGGATCAGGGCATTCGCGCGGCGATCCGGGCCGACTCGATCGGGGCGCCGGCGATGCGCGACGCGCTGGAGGGCCACCAGGTCGAGTCGCCGATCGTCGAGATGAAAGGCGGCGGCGAGATGTACTGGCGCGCCGAGGATCACCAGCTGATTCAGCCGACGTACACGGTGACCTCCCGTCCCGTCGAGGAGATGTCCGACGATCCGTACAAGGAGTGGTTCACCACCGAAAACGAGTTCGCTGGTGACGACGTCGCCCGTTCGATCGAGGAGACCGGCTGTTCACTGTCGTAAGCGATGAGTGAGACGCCCGGGACTCGTAGCCGGCTCCAGCGGTTGTCCGAACTCTCGCCAGCGGCGGCGCTCGGACTCCTCGCCGGGGTGCTCTTGCTGGGTAACGCTGCCGTCCAGGAGCCCGGATTTTTCATCGACCAGGCGATCGGCGGCCTGGTCTACGGGATGATACTGGTGATGATCTCGCTCGGGCTGGCGCTCGTCCTGGGGCTGATGGGTGTGGTCAACTTCGCCCACGGCGCCCTGTTCATGCTCGGCGGATACTTCACGTACGCCGCCATGGCGAGCTACGGGCTCCCGTTCTGGGTCGCACTGCTGATCGCACCCGTCGGCGCCGGCGTCGTCGGGATCGTTATGGAGGTGATTGTCCTCCGGCGCCTGTACGGGAAGAACCCGATCATCGGCCTGCTCGCGACGTTCGGGTTGACGCTGATGATCTCGGAGGGCGTCCGGTTCGTCTGGGGCGCCAGTGCCGTCCAGCCCGACAAGCCCGCCTTCCTCACCGGGGGGACCGATCTGCTCGTGACGCAGGTCGGAACGTACCGCCTCTTTACTGTCGTCGTCTCGGCCGTCTCGGTTGCGGCCGTCTACTACCTCATCACGAACACGGATCTGGGGTTGACTGTCCGGGCGGGCGTCCAGGACGGCGAGATGACCGAGTTCGTCGGCGTGAACCTCCCGATCCGGTTCACTGCGATGTTCTTTCTCGGGTCGGCCATCGCGGGCCTTGGCGGGGCACTCCGCGTCGTCGAGCAAGGGATGGACCCCGGCGTCGGCCAGGACCTCGTCCTCCTCGCCTTCGTCGTCGTCGTTATCGGCGGCGTCGGCAGCATCTTCGGGAGCGTCGTCGCCGGCCTGCTCGTCGGGTGGGCGCAGTTTCTCGTCCCGGCCGTCCTGAGCGCGCTCGCCATCACCATCGGTATCTCGTCGATCGACGTCACTGGGATCGGCGTTCTCGTCCCGTTTCTGGTGATGATCGTCGTGTTGCTCGTCAGACCTCGCGGCCTGTTCGGTGAGGAGGGACTGCTCGAATGAGCGGGCACGCCGACGAGCAGACCAGCGGTGGCGGTCCCGGCGGTGGCGGCTCGGGCGGTGACCGGTCCGGCGGTGGCGGCTCGGGCGGTGGCGGTCCCGGCGGTGGGTCGGGGAGCTGGTTCAGCAGCGGAACCGTCGGCCAGCCGTCGCTGTTCGAGCGCTACCGGATCCCGCTCGGCCTGCTCGTGCTCGTGGTGGTGTTGCGCCCGGCCGTTGCCAGCGACGTCCTGCTCGGGTACGACGCCATCGCCAGCAAGATGCTGATCATGATGCTGTTCGTCGCGGCGTTCAACCTCCTCTTTGGGTACACGGGACTGCTCTCCTTTGGCCACGCGATGTTTCTGGGCTTCGGGCTGTACATCCCGGCGATCCTCGTCCAGAACGGCCTCTGGGTTCTCCCCGCGGGCGGGAACGTGACCTTCTTCGTCGGCGTCGTCCTCGCGGTGGCAGCCGTCGCGGTGTACAGCTACCTCCTCGGAAAGCTGATCGTCGGGATGGGCGAGATCTACTTCGCCCTGCTGACGCTCGCGTTCGCCCAGGCGCTCTACTTCATCGTCCTCCGGGACTGGTGGGAGCTGACCGGCGGCTCGAACGGACTCAGCCGGGGAACGCTTCCCGACTTCGTCGAACAGACGAGGGGGGCGATCTCGATCGAGGCGTTCGGGCTGTCTGTCGACTGGTACTGGGTCGTCGGCGTCGTGTTCCTCCTGGGAATGCTCGCGCTGTGGCAGCTCATCCGGTCACCGTTCGGACGATCAGCGATCGCAGTCAGGGAAAACGAGCAGCTGGCCCGCGCGATGGGTATCGACACGACGCGCTACAAGATCTGGGCGGTCACGTTCAGCGGCGTGTTCTCGGCGCTCGCGGGCGTCCTGCTCGCCATCCAGAACACGGGCGTGGCGATCGAGAACCTCAACGTGTTCACCAGCGGCGACACCGTACTGATGGCGGTGCTGGGCGGTATCAGCTACTTCTTCGGCCCGATCGCCGGCGCGTTCACCTGGCTGTTCGTCGAGGACTTCCTGACGGACTTCGAACTGTGGCAGTTCCCGCTCTCGGAGGTGACGCTCGTGACGCTCGATCTCGGCGACGTGCTCGCGTACTGGCAGTTCTTCCTCGGCGCGCTGTTCGTTGTCGTCGTGCTGACCGCACCCGAGGAAGGCATCTGGGGGTACGTCCGGTCGATCCCCGGCTGGCTGCGCGACCGGGTCGAGGGGGTGACCCCGTGAGCCGTCCCGGCGAAGCCGAAGGCGAGGGCGGTGGCGGGGCCGACAGAGCCCCGGAAGACGGATCGGCGGCGAACGAGCCGACGGCGGACGACGGGCCGGACCAGCCGGCAGTCGACCCCGTCGCATCGCCGGCGGACGCGGCGCTCGGCGTCGACGACCTGCGGCGGACGTTCGGGGAGGTGGTCGCTGTCGACGGGATCAGCCTCGGCGTCCCGGAGGGGGAACTCCGGGCGATCATCGGCCCGAACGGCGCCGGGAAGACGACGCTGTTCAACTGCATCATGGGGACGCTGTCCCCGACCGAGGGCGACGTGTACCTGTCGGGCACGGCGATCACCGACGAGCCGGAGGAGCGCCGCCCGCACATGGGGATGGCCCGGTCGTTCCAGTCCAACCAGCTGTTCACCGACCAGACGGTGCTGGAGAACATCCGCGTGGTCGTCCAGACGACCCGGCAGGGGGCGTTCTCGCTTGACCTGTTGCGCAGCCACTACGACGTCGGCCGCGAGCGGGCGATCGAAATCGCGGAGGCGGTCGGCCTGACCGGTGATCTCGAGGCCGAGGCGAAGAACCTCCCCCACGGCGAGCAGCGCCGCCTCGGCATCGCGATGGCGCTGGCGACCGACCCCGACGTCCTGTTGCTGGACGAGCCGACCAGCGGGATGAGCCCCGGCGCGACGACCCAGACCGCCGAGTTGATCGAGGAGATACGCGACGAACGCGGGCTGACGGTGGTCCTCATCGAGCACGACATGGACGTCGTCCTGTCGATCTCCGACCGGATCACGGTGCTGGACCGCGGCAGCGTCATCGCGACCGGGCCGCCGGACGCAGTTCAGGAGAACCAGGCCGTCCAGGACGCCTACCTCGGCGGCATGCGGGAGGAGCTATGACGCTGCTCTCGGTTGAGGACCTCCGAGCGGGTTACGAGACCGGGCAGGTGCTGTTCGGCGTCGACCTGGAGGCCCAGGCGGGCGAACTCGTCTCGCTGCTCGGCCGCAACGGCGCGGGCAAGACGACTACACTCCGGGCGATTGCCGGAGCAGCGGAGCCACAGGTCATCGGCGGCTCGATCCGTTTTGACGGCGATGAGCTGCTCGGCACCCCGCCATACGGCATCGCCGACCGCGGAATCAGCTTCGTCCCCGAGGACCGGCGCTGTTTTCCCCGCCTTTCGGTCGTCGAGAACGTCCGGCTGGCGATCAACCACGCCGAGGACCCGAAGGACCTCGAAACCGTGCTCGACTTTTTCCCGGAGCTCTCGGAGATGCGGGAGAAACACGCCCGCAACATGAGCGGCGGCGAGCAGCAGATGCTCGCCATCGCGCGGGCGCTGGCGGCGAACCCCCGGCTGATGCTGCTGGACGAGCCGTTCGAGGGGCTGGCGCCGTACATCGTCCGCCGCATCGAGGACATCATCGCCGATATCAACGAGGAGCAGGGGATCGCCGTGCTGCTGGTCGAGCAGAACGTCGCCGCCGCGATGGCCGTCGCCGGCCGCCACTACATCCTCGACGAGGGGCGGATCGCCGAGTCGGCCTCCACCGAGCGCCTCCGCGAGGACGAGGAGATGCGCCAGCGCTACCTCGGCGTCTGAGGCGCGTCCGACAGTATTACCGCGCCGGGGGCTTTCTACGTCACAGCGGTCGTCACGAAGACGATTCACTCCCCGAGCGGATCAGCAACGCCGAACTCCGCAGCCAGCGCCGTGAGTTGTTCGACCACCCGCTCCGGGAGCGGGATCCCTTCGGCAGCGTTCGCCTCCGCAGTCCGGTGCTCGGCTTCGCCGGGCAACAGCAGTTCGTCGCTCTTCGCGGCGTCGCCGACCGGAACCTCGGGGTGAGCGTCGGCCGCGCGGACGTGTTCGACGAGCGCCTCGACCTGGTCGCCCATCCGCTCGCGGTCGCCGAACCGCGCCGGGTCGATCGCAAGGAAGCAGGCGCCGTTGGTGAACCACGCGTCGGGGTCGCGCTGGCCGACGACCGGGCCGCCGCCGAGCAGTCCGGCGAACAGTTCGGTCATCACGGCGAGGCCGGTCCCCTTGTGGCCGGCCGTGGTGCCGCCGAGCGGGCGGATCGCTCCCCAGGTGTCGCCCTCGCGGAACGAGCCCATCGCGGCGGGATCGGTCAGCGGCTCCCCCTCGGGGGAGACGGCCCACTCCGGCGGGAGGTCCCGGCCGTCGGCTTCGGCGGCGTCGAGTTTGCCGTGGGCGACCTGGGAGGTCGCCATGTCCAGCACCAGCGGAAACGGGAGCCGGCCGAACGTCGGGACGGCGCAGGTGATCGGGTTCGTCGAGAACCGCCGCGTGGTCGAGCTGGCGGGCGCGACCACCTGCCCGCCGCCGGACATGTGGACGAACGAGAGGAAACACAGCCCCCGGTCGGCGATGCGCTCGGCCCACTCGCCGATCCGGCCGAGGTGGGTCGCGTTCCGGACCCCCACGCAGGCGAGGCCGTGTTCGCTCGCGCGCTCGGCCAGGGCGTCGACCGCGGTCCGGCCGACGAACTGGCCGAACGCGCCGTTGCCGTCGACGACGGCCGTCGCGCCAGTGTCGGTATCTTCGAGCACCGTCGGCTCGGCGTCGGGAACGAGCGCGCCGTCGGCGATCATCTGCCGGTACGTCGGGATCCGGAGCACCCCGTGGGAGGTGTGACCCTTCAGGTCGGCTTCGACCAGCGACGATGCGACCGCCTCGGCGGTGGCCGACGGGGCGTCGAGCTCCCGTAGGAGCCTGCCGGCGAACGCTTCCAGTTCGACCGCGTCGATTCTGTCCATACTGCTGTGTTTGCTGGCTCCCTCTTATACACCCGGACGTGATTCATTCACGCCATGCCGTCCCAACTCCCGTTTTCGGGGCATGACACAGCCGATGGACTGTCCTGGCACTGTCCGGAGTCACGTCTGGCTGTATATGGTCACGACCCGAAAAAGCGGCCGTGGAAACCGAACGGGATCGCGTGGGGGACCTCCGCGCGGCCCAGTTCCGCGAGCGTCGCCGCGTCGAAACACAAAAGCAGCGACTGCTCGGCCGCGACGTCCAGCGCCGGTGCGAGCACAACGCCGTCGTCCTCGGCGTCGGCGTCGGGACGACGGACTACGCAGGGCTCCTCGACGTAGAGGTCCCGCTCCCAGAACTCGCGGGCGGTCCCGCGCTCGGTGTCGACCTTCACCAGCCCGTTCGCGCCCTCCCGGTCGGTCGACTGCCCGTAGGCGTACCGGTACGGCCGGGTCCGCACCTGCCGGGGCACGTCGGCGCGATCCGGTACCGCTCGAGTCGGCCCGGCGGCACGCCGGCGAACCCCTGCTCGGCGAGGTCGTCGAGGCTGAGCGCGGTCACGATCCGGTCGTCCTCGAAGGCGATCAGGTCGACGACGACGTCGCCGCCGTCCTCGAAGGCGTTGACCGTGTGGAACGTGAAAAACGGTGGCGCCGTGGCTTCGATTTCCACCTCGCCGGTGTCCCGCGAGACAACGTAGAACCTCGTGTCGCGGTCAGGTTGCCAGTCCAGCATGTCGAAAAACCCCTCGGCGAACAGCGAGAGCGCCCGCAGGACGCCGATCCGCAGCGGCGTCTCGACGAGGGTGACGTGGTCCTCGCTGACGCCGACGCTGTGGACGTACGCGGGGCTGTCGGTCGGGATGGCGGCGAACTCCTCGCGCCGTCGCGTCCCGTCGGGGATCCGAAACAGGCGGTACTCGTGGCTTCGACCGAACGTGAGGGCGTGGCCCACGTGCTCGCCGCGGTGGGGGTCCTCGACGAGGTGGGCGGTGATCATGTGGTGGGTCGCGAGGTCCCGGAACGTGAACTCGCCGCGAGTGGTGAGCGTCTCGCTGTCGAAGCGGACCCACTTGGGGACCTCCGTCAGCGCGACGAACTCGCCGTCGAGCCTGGCGACGTGGACGTTCGCGTTGTCGGTCGGTTCTGGCGGACCCAGCCGGCGCAGCCAGCCCAGCGCCTTCGCCAGGCCGCGTTCGCCGGTCGCGAACTGTCCGGTCGGCCGGCCGGCCGCCGCGTCCTCGTAGGTCTCGGTACGGAGAAACCGGTTCGTGTAGCGGACCTCGCCGCCGTCGAACGCGTACTTGCGCGGCATCGCGAGCCCGTCGAACCAGTGCGTCAGCCGCTGTCCGCCCCCCTCGAACTTCGCCGGGCCGTTGCGGAGTAGTTGGCCCGAGAGCCACGGCGGGAACGACCCCTCGACCGGCAGCGTGCAGTCGGTCACCTCCTCGTCCAGCGACCGGAACCCCGGCGTGAAGTTGGCGTCTGCCACGGCCCACTGGTTGGGGGGCGCGCTGTATGAAGGTAGTGGGTAGCAGGAGCGTCATACGGTCGTGCGTGATTATTTTCAGCACTGGGGCCCAATATCGTTGGTTTCACGGGCTGAAACACACAACATGCGATTCCATAGCGGTACAAAGTCACGCACGACCGTATCAGCGGGAAAGCAGGCAGTCAGTCGGAGCCCGCGACCGTCTCGCCGGCGTCACCGGACGCTTGGTCGGCTACGGCAGCGTCGCTGTCGGCGACGCCGGTGATCCGCGTCCACAGCACGAGCAGACTCGGCAACACCACGATGGCCGCGAGGAACGCGTAGACGATCATCACCGCCATGATCGTGCCGAACTGCTGGAGGATCGGCAGCAGCGCGAACGCGAGTACGCCGAAGCCGAGCACGGTCGTGGTCGCGCTGCCCAGCAGCGCGCCGCCGGTACCGCGGATCGTCGTCAGGATCGCGTCCTCGACCGAGCGGCCGGCCGCGAGTTCGGTCCGGAACCGCTCGCTGACGTGGATGCTGTAGTCCACGCCCAGCCCGATCGCCAGGCTTGCGACGATCGACGTCACCAGGTTCAGCGGGATGTCGAGCAGCACCATCGTCGCGAACACCCAGCTCACGGTCAGCAGGACCGGCACGAGCGTGACCAGGCCCAGCGTCGCGCTGCCGTAGGCGACCCGGTACACGCCTCCCAGCAGCACGCCGATGACGAGAAGCGTGACCACCAGCGTGATCAGCAGCGACTCCAGCAGCGAGTCCTGGACGATCTGGGCCACGACCGGGCTACCGGTCGCGACGACCTGCCGTCCGTCGCCGTCGAGGTTCGCCGCCAGGTCGCCACTCTGGGCCATGACAGCCTCGCCGCTGGCCACGCGGTCGACAGCCACCGACACCCGGGCCGCGCGGTACTCGCCGTCGGCCTGGTGGAGTACCTGCGCGGCCTCGTCGGGCGCCGTGGCGAACAGCTCGTCGTACACCGTTGCGACGTTGCGGTCGGGCACGCCGTCGCCGTCGGTGTCAGTCGCCGCGACTGTCGCATTGAACGACTCGTTGCGCGCGGCGACGCTGTCGATCACCGACACCGGGCTCGTCGTCCGGGCCTCGCCGTTCGCGAGGACTGCCACGACGTCCTTCTCGGGTGCCTTGCGTTCGAGGTCGTCGACGCCGGCGAGGAAGCTGGGATCGGTGACCGACCCCTCGACGAGGAACTCGACCTGCGAGTCGGGGTGGACGAACCGCTCGTCGACCACCTGTAGCGTCTCCTTGGCGGTGTACTCGCTCGTGGCAAAGGGCCCGGGCAGGCTCTGGCTCCAGCCCGGCGCGTCTTCGACCAGCGTGTCCTCGGACTCGAAGGAGGTGCTCACGTCCGTAGCGACGACGGTCGTCCCGGCCGTCAGCAGCAGGACCGCGACGAGCACGACGACGGGGGCGCGTCCCGCTGCCTTCGCGCCGCCCGAGAGCAGCCGCCCGATGCGGCTGTCGCCGGTGCCGAGGGCCGTTCCCCGGCGGTCGAACCCGCGGGCTTCCAGCCGCTCGTCGAGGATCGTCTTCAGTGCGGGGACGAACGCGCCGAAGACGACGAACGCGCCGACGATGCCGATGGCGGCGATCAGGCCGATCTCGCGGATCAGCGGCACCGGACTCGCCAGGTTCGAGAGGAACCCGATCGTCGTGGTGACGGTCACCCACACCAGGGCGACGCCGACGCCCGACAGCGCCGCACCCATCGAGGTCGGGATCGGGTCGCCGTCGGCCGCGGCCTCGCGGTATCGCATGAACACGTGGATGCCGAAGTCGATCGAGAGCCCGATCAACAGGACCGGGATCGCGATCAGCGTCGGGTTGAACGCGATGCCGATCCAGCCGAGCGCGCCGAACGTCCACAGCAACACGAGCACGATGCCGACGAGACTCAGGGCGATGTCGAGGACGTCGCGGTAGGCCAGCGAGAGCGTCACGAGCACGAACAACAGCGCCAGCGGGCCCAAAAGCAGGAACGTCTCGCCGTTGGCCTGGTCCATCTCGGCAGTCAGCACGCCGTTGCCGATCACCTGCAGGTCAGGCCCGTCGATGCCCGCCGCGATGTCCTGCATCGCGGCCTGGGAGTCGACGATCCGGGGCGGCGCCTGGCCGGTCGCCGCGTCGATCTCGTCGGTCTGGAACACCGCGACCATGCTGGCCGACGCCTCCGTCGAACCGGGTTCGTAGTCGCTGGGCAGCAGGGCGAACGCGTCGGCGTTTGCACCCGCGGCGTCGCCGAGGAGCCGTTCGAGCAGCGCCTCGACCTCGCGCTGGTCCATCGCCTCCAGCGCCGCGATCTGCTCGTCGAGGGTCGGATCAGGGACCGCGGCGGACTCCGTGCCGTCGGGCCCAGCCGACTGCTCCCGGATGGCCGCGGTCGCGACCATGTTCGCGATCCCGACCGTCGGCCGGTCGTCGACCAGCGTCGGCGCGATCGACTCGTTCGTCCGGATCTCCTGTTGCAGTTCGAGCGTCGAGACGAGCGTCCCTTTCGAGAGCGCGTTCCCGTCCTCGACGACGATCTGTGCGACTGTGACGTCGTCCTGTGCCGTCGAAAAGTTCGCCTCGATGTCCTCCAGCGCCTGCTCCTCGGCGCTGCCGACGGTGAAGGCCGGCATGGCCGACTCATGTTCGAGAAAGACGATACCCCCGCTGACCGCGACGACGAGCACGAACACCAGCAGGACGGTCACCCGCCGGTGCTCGACGACGCCGTTTGCGATCCGTTCGAGCTGTTGCATCCGTCTGGTAGCCTCCACCCCAACTGTTCCCGGGGATATTTCTTGTAATCATCTAGTGAAATAATCGGGACGGGCGGGAGGAGTCACGGGGTGTGGAACCGTTCCGGACCGTGAAACGGATCCAGGGTCCTGAAACGGCCGGGACTGCGGGGTGTGCCGGCGTCACGCTCGCGGCGTCGATGCTGATCGAAAGATTTCTGATCTGATATGATCGGAACCACTTAGTGGCGTGCTAGCAGAGAGGAAGGCATGGAGCCGACCCTCCGGGACTCGCTGCGCTCCTCACTCGCTTCGCTCGCTGTGGTGCTTGCTTCGTCCGGGAGGGTCGAGCCAGCGGGGGCTTTCAGCGTCACAGTCGTTGCGTTAACAGATCAATTTTCAATTGGGCCACCGGAGGCGTTCGACACTCACGTAACGACGGCAATTTCCCGGTCAATTCCGACCAGAACGGCAAGAATCTCCAATACTCGCCCTCCGGCGATAGATTTTAGCGCGGGGAGCCCTGATTTCGTGTGATTGAATGACACACTCTTCCCACCACGAGGCGCCCGACAAACCGGGAGACAACACCAGCCGCCCGCAACCACGCGCGCTGACCGACGGCGGGCGGGACACCGACGATGGTCAGGACATCGACACCGGCCGGAACACCGGGCCAGACACCGACGGCCCACCCCCGGGCTACGGACCGGCAAACGACACCGGTAGCGCCGACGTACCCGAAACGGGGGGTGTGCCGGGCGCCGGCAATTCGCCAGACGTGAACCGGGAGAAGTGGGACCCCAACGAGCCTACCACCGTGAGCCGGCGGGCGATGCTGGGGTACACCGGCGGGTCGGCGCTGGCGACCCTCGGGCTGGCGAGTGGGGTCTGGTACGTGTTTTTCCGGCCGACGTACGGGCCGGAGGAAGAGGTGGTGCGGGAGTACTTCAGCGCCATCGATCGCGACCACTACAACACCGCACGGCTGCTGTTCCACGAGGAGTCGCCGGACTCCCCGTGGGCGGCCGATCGGGTGACGGAGGTCTCCCAGATGGACATCTCCGTCGAGGACACCGAGGTCCGCCAGCGCTGGGAGAACGCCGAGCGCGACTCCGTCGAGGAGTACGCCCTCGTCGTCGCCGCATCTGGCGCGACGAAGGCGAGTCGAACCCCGCTTCGGCGTCCGGGCGGCTCAGGGCCACAGCGCGCCGGTAAGACGATCCTATCGCCGTCCAGCGGTCTGGTGAACGTCGGCGCGAGCGACCAGTACAGTTTTCACCGTGCTCGCCGTCGCAGTAGGTATGGATTACCAGCGAGTCGAGGGTGCACGGGAGTACGTCGCCCGTCTCGAACACGGCCGCGACTGGCGCGGGCAGATCGAGGCCTTCGCCGAGGAGGAGGGGATCGACGCCGCGTTCTTCTACGGTCTCGGGGCGGTACAGGACGTCACCCTCATGTTCTACGACCAGGACGACAAGGAGTACGAGTCGATCACGTTCGACGAACCTCTGGAGATGACCCCCGCGGTGGGCAACATCTCCTGGTTCGGCGACGAGCGGTTCGCCCACACCCACGCGGTGCTCTCCAGAGAGGACGGAACGACCGTCGCGGGCCACCTCGATTCGGCGACGACGTTCGCCGGCGAACTGTACGTCCGGGAGTTCGAGGCCAGCCTGGAGCGCGAGCACGACCCCGTGACCGACCTGGACCTCTGGCCGCTGTGAGATGAGGGCGGAAGACGAGCGGTACTTCGAACGGCTCGAAGCGGGCCTCGACGAGGCGTTCGCCGTCGCCAACGCGGCCCGCGAGCGCGGGGGCGACCCCACGCCCGAGGTCGAGATTCCGGTCGCCAGGGACATGGCCGACCGGGTCGAGAACATCCTCGGGATCGACGGCGTCGCCGAGCGCGTCCGCGACCTGGAGGGCGAGATGAGCCGCGAGGAAGCGGCACTCGAACTCGTCTCGGACTTCGTCGAAGGGTCGGTCGGCGACTACGACACCCGCGCGGGCAAGATCGAGGGTTCGGTCCGGACGGCGGTCGCGCTGCTGACCGAGGGCGTCGTCGCCGCCCCCATCGAGGGGATCGACCGCGTCGAACTCCTCGAAAACGACGACGGCACGGAGTTCATCAACGTCTACTACGCCGGGCCGATCCGCTCGGCCGGCGGCACCGCGCAGGCGCTGTCGGTGCTGGTCGCCGACTACGCCCGCGCCCTGCTTGGCATCGACGAGTACAGGGCCCGCGAGGACGAAATCGGCCGCTACGCAGAGGAGGTCGCGCTGTACGACGAGGAGACGGGCCTCCAGTACGCACCCACGGAGACGGAGGCACAGTTCATCGCCGAGCACATGCCGATCATGCTCGACGGCGAGGCGACCGGCGACGAGGGGGTCGAGGGGTACCGCGACCTCGACCGCGTCGACACCAACGCGGCGCGGGGCGGGATGTGTCTAGTGCTGGGCGAGGGGATCGCGCTCAAGGCGCCGAAGATCCAGCGCTACACCCGCGAACTCGACGAGGTCGACTGGCCCTGGCTCCAGGACCTCATCGACGGCACCTACAAGAACGACGGCGAGACCGACGACGCGGCGGCCGACGACGAGAGCGACGAATCCGAAAGCGCCGGGGGCTTCCGCCTGCGCTACGGCCGGTCGCGCAACCACGGCCACGCGACCGCGGGCGTCCACCCGGCGACGATGCGGCTGGTCGACGACTTCCTCGCGCCCGGAACCCAGATCAAGACCGAGCGGCCGGGCAAGGCCGCCGGCGTCGTCCCCGTCGACACCATTGAGGGCCCGACCGTCCGCCTGGCTAACGGCGCCGTCCGGCGGATCGACGACGCCGCGGAGGCCCTGGAGATCCGCAACGGCGTCGAGCGCATCCTCGACCTGGGGGAGTATCTCGTCAACTACGGCGAGTTCGTCGAGAACAACCACGACCTGGCGCCCGCCTCGTACGTCTTCGAGTGGTGGGTCCAGGAGTTCGAGGCCGCCGGCGCACCGGTCCGGGCGATGCGCGACAGCGTTGACGTCGATCTCGCGGATCCGACGCCGGACGAGGCGCTGGAGTGGGCCAGCGAGAACGACGCGCCGCTCCACCCGAAATACACCTACCTCTGGCACGACGTGAGCGTCGCGGCGACGCTCGAACTGGCGCAGGCCATCGAGGACGCTGAAGTGGCGACAGCCGACGGTGAGACGCTGCTGGTCGAGCACACCCAGGGCGAGGACCAGCTCACGGTGCCGGTCTGGCGGCCGCTCGTCCGCACGCTCGGGTTCGAGGACGACCTGACGCGCGCCTGGACGGCCGCCGACGTCAGCGAGGCGGCGCGCTCGTACGCCGACGGCGACAACACCATCGAACTGGTCAACGAGGTCGCACCCTTTACCGTCCGGGAGCGCGCGCCGACGCGGATCGGCAACCGGATGGGCCGCCCCGAGAAGTCCGAGGAGCGCGAGCTCTCGCCGGCCGTCCACACCCTCTTCCCGCTGGGCGACGCCGGCGGCAGCCAGCGCGACGTCGACGAGGCCACGATGGCCGGCGACTCGGTCAACGACGAGGAGGGAAAACTCCCCGACATCGAGGTCGGCCGGCGCCGCTGCGTCGCCTGCGAGACCGAGACGTACTGGCCGTGCTGCCCGGACTGCGGCGGTGTTGCGGAGGCGGTGTACGTCTGCCCGGACTGCGACAGCGAGATCGACCCCGACGAGTCCGGCCGCGCGGAGTGTGCCCACTGCGAGACGCTTGCCCGT
Organism: Halobacteriales archaeon SW_10_66_29; assembly: GCA_003022845.1. Classification (GTDB taxonomy): domain Archaea; phylum Halobacteriota; class Halobacteria; order Halobacteriales; family Haloarculaceae; genus Halovenus. The sequence goes on from PXSF01000116.1 coordinate 18,021, forward strand.
CCGACCCAGTACACGACCATCGACCTGAAGCGGGAACTCCGGGACGCGAAAGCGAACGTCGGCGAGCGCGCCAGCGCCTACGACGTCCTGAAGGGCGTCAAGGGGCTCTCCTCGAAGGAGAAGACGCCCGAACCGCTCGAGAAGGGCATCCTGCGGGCGAAACACGACGTCTCCGCGTTCAAGGACGGCACCGTCCGCTACGACATGACCGACCTGCCGGTGACGGCGGTCCGGCCCGGAGAACTGGACGTCACCGTCGAGCAGTTCCGCGAACTCGGCTACCACGAGGACGTCAACGGCGACCCGCTGCGCCACGACGACCAGCTCGTCGAGCTCAAAGTGCAGGACGTCGTCCTCTCTGACGGCGCCGCCGAGCACATGCTCAAGACGGCGGACTTCGTCGACGACCTGCTCGAAAGCTACTACGGCCTTGACCCCTACTACGAGTTCACCGAGCGCGACGATCTCGTCGGCGAACTCGTCTTCGGGATGGCGCCGCACACGAGCGCCGCTGTTATCGGGAGAATTATAGGATTTACGAGTGCAGCAGTCGGATACGCTCATCCGTACTTTCACGCCTCAAAACGCCGGAATTGCGACGGTGACGAAGATTGCGTAATGCTCCTTTTGGACGGTCTTTTGAACTTTAGTATCAAATATTTGCCAAATCGGCGCGGGGGGAGGATGGACGCGCCGTTGGTGATGTCCTCGCGGATTGACCCCGCGGAGATCGACGACGAGGCGCACAACGTCGACATCATGGACAAGTACCCCCGCGAGTTCTACGAGGCGACGCGGGAGCTACGCGATCCCAGCGACGTCGAGGAGCTGATGACGATCGCCGAGGGGACGCTGGGGACCGACCGGGAGTACACGGAGTTCCGGCACACCCACGACACGGCAGACATCGCGGCGGGGCCGGACCTCTCGGCGTACAAGACGCTGGGGTCGATGGAGGAGAAGATGGACGCCCAGCTGTCGCTGTCCCGGAAGCTGCGGGCGGTCGACGAGACGGACGTCGCCGAGCGGATCATCGAGTTCCACTTCCTGCCGG
>PXSF01000117.1 GCA_003022845.1 Halobacteriales archaeon SW_10_66_29
CAACTCCCGGGTCGTGCTGTTCGACGACAGCGAACCGGAGCGGGTGGGGATGCTCAAGTCGATCCAGGACGAGGGCGAGGACGTCGACGAGGCCCGGACCGGCGAGCGCGTCGCCGTCTCCATCGACGGCCCGACCGTCGGCCGCCAGATCACGGAAGGCGACGAGTTGTGGGTCGAGATCCCCGAGAAACACGCGAAGATCCTCGAACAGGAACTCGCCGAGGACGTCTCCGCCGACGAGCGGGAAGTCCTGGGGATGTACCTCGACAAACACCGCAAGCGCGACCCGTTCTGGGGGAAGTAGTTGGTTGAGTAGTAGGTTCTATTAATTCACCAGGACAATGTACTGCCGGACGTGATTCCGTTCCCATCCGGTGGCGCTCATAGTGATTGTTGGGACTCGTTACCGCCGGGGAGTCACAATTCGTGGGCTTCAGCCCGCGAACCACCCGTTCACGCGACGTGGTGCCGAAAATAATCCCAATGATCACTATCAGCATCCGAGACACCCGAAACCCCCAGTCCGAGCAGCACTCGGAGTAACAGAGTCACGTCCGGCAGTATATCTGCGGAGACAGACCCGGTCCGCCTGGATTCTCGATTCGAGTGTTCACGTACGTACAGCCACCAGTATCAGTCTCGCGGTTACACTGAGAATTAACGAACCGAGGGGTGGTTACTTCCTTTTGTCTTCACCGGAGAACCGCCGTTTCAGCGCGTACCCGATACCACCGAGGCCGGCGGCACCCGCGACCGCGCCAGGGAGGAGGAGATCGTCCATGCGGTTTTGATCGGTCTGCTGGTCCTGTTTGCCTGGTGCGGGAAACGATTCGACGCTCCCGGCCCACGTGTGGTGGTGGCCGAGTGCGCCCTGGCGGACGCGCGACCCCCCGCTCGATCCCTCTTCGTCCGTCTCGATGGCGATAATTTTGCCGCCTGGCCCCTCTTCGGAGAGCCCTCCTGTCTGTGTGCCGACGAATGCAGTTCCGTCAACGACGGTGGGACCGGTGTTGACTTTCACGCCAGCGTCGTACCGCCACCGCTGGTCGCCGCTGTCCCTGTCCAGCGCGTACAGGTGCTGGTCACCGCTGCCGACGAAGACCGTCCCGTTGACGACGGTCGGTGACGACCACACCTCGCCGCCGGTCTCGAACTGCCAGTGTTCGTCACCTGTCACGGTGTCCAGCGCGTAGACGTGGGCGTCCTGACTCCCGAAGAAGACAGCGCCCTCGAAGACGGTCGGAGATGACCAGATCCCGTCACCAGTCCCGAACTCCCATTGCTTTTTACCCGTTTCGGCGTTAAGAGCGTACAGGGTACCATCCATACTCCCGACGAAGACCGTCCCGTTGACGACGGTCGGTGAAGTTCCCATCATTTCCGACGAACACCGTCCCGTCGACCACCACCGGCGAGCAGCGGAACGAGCCCGTGCCCGGTTCCTCCCAGTCGAACCCATCGGGCCTGAACCGCCACTTGCGCTCCCCCCTCGTCGCGTCGATTGCGTACAGCCCGTCACTGCCTACGAAGACAGTCCCATCGTAAACCGTCGGCGAGGAGGGGACAATTCCCTCCGGTTCGTACTGCCAGAGTTCGTCACCAGCTTCCGCGTCCAACGCGAACACCCTGCCCGGGAACCACTCCTCGGTGACGAAGACAACTCCCTGGGTTACCGCCGGAGAGGAGAGAACGATGTCATTGGTATCGAATTTCCACCGTCTGTCACCCGTTTCTGCATCTATCGCATACACGCTGTAATCCCCACTTCCGGCGTAAACGGTCCCGTCAATGACGGTCGGTGAGGAGCCGATGAGACCGTCAGTCTCGTACTCCCACAGCGTTCGGTTATCATCTACCGACTGAGCGCTTGTTCGTTCCACAGTGGCGATACCCGTTGCTGCAATACCCGTACCTGCAACCGCCGTGAGTACGTTTCGTCGGGAAATCTCGTTCATAGATCACCGGATCGGAGGCTACCGATCAGTACTGGGTCCATCTACCAGTTCCTTCCACATTCGCGCCATCACCCCATCAATGCTGCCTTCACTATCTGTCAGGTAATTGATCGCGTGGATATCCGCACGGTTCCCGACGATCGAAACCGGCGTTTTGTCTGTGAGGGCCTCCATTGAATCGCCATACAGCAGTTGCATCCATTAATACAGCGACCGACGTATCACCACCAGAAACGGAGCGAGACACTTAGGTATCCACACAGTGTACACACGCACATGAAGCGGCGATACGACTGGGGCCTCGGCGTCCGCATGGTGCTGGCCCTGCTGGTGCTCGGCGGGCTGTACATCGGCCTGGGCTACGCAGCGGCGCTGCTGTTTGGCTTCTTCGTCGCCGCGCCGGGCCTGGGCCACTTCGCCGGCATCGCCGTCGCCGTCCTCCTGCTGGCGGGCAGCCAGTACTACTTCGGCGCCAACCTGGCACTGCGAACGATGGGCGCCGACGTAGTCGAGCGCGAGGAGTACCCGGATCTGCACGACCGGGTGACCTACCTCGCCCAGCAGGCCGGCGTCCCCAAGCCTCGGGTCGCCGTGGCCGACAACGAAACGCCCAACGCGTTCGCGGCCGGCCGCAAGCAGGGCGACGCCGTCGTCTGCGTCACGACGGGCCTGCTCGAGGAACTCGACGACGAGGAACTCGACGGCGTGCTCGCCCACGAACTCGCCCACATCATGCACCGTGATTTCCAGCTGATGACAGTGATCGCGGCGCTGTCGATCATGGCCGGCTGGATCGTCCGCTGGGGCTTCATCTTCGGCGACGGCGGCAGCGGCGGTGAGGGCGGCGGCTGGCAGCTGCTGGCGGGCTACGTCGCCGCGCTCGTCGTCTGGGTCGGCGCGTTCCTCGTCGGCCGGCTGATCTCGCGGTACCGGGAGTTCGCCGCCGACCGCGGCGCTGCGACGATCACCGGCAACCCCGCCGCGCTCGCCAGCGCCCTGGAGACGATCAGCGACGAGATCGAGTCAGTACCGGAGGAGGACCTCCGCGAGGCCGAGCGCGCCAGCGCGCTGCTGGCCGCCGAAGTCCGCGAGACCAAACTCTCCCGGCTGTTCCGCACCCACCCCGCGGTCGAGAACCGCGTCGCGAAGCTGCGCGAGCAGGCCGTCGATATGGACGCCTGATCGGGTGACCTGGACAGCCGTCTGACACCTTCTCGACCGGAATCGCGGGGCATTTGACTCTCGGTAGATGACTCACGAGTAGATGGTCACGTGGTCCGCCGAGCGGACGGTGCTCGCCGCCTGTACGGTCGCGTTCTTCGCGACGATGGTCGCGCGGCTGGTCATCAGCCCGGTCGTCCCGCTGATCGCCGACGACTTCGGCGTCTCCAACACGGCCGTCGGCTTCTCGCTGACGGCCATGTGGTTCGCCTACGCGTCCTCGCAGTTCCCCAGCGGCCTGCTCGGCGATCGGGTCGGCGAGCGCCGGGTCATCCTCGTCGCCGTCGGCGGAACGGCGCTCGCCAGCGGCCTGCTCGCGCTCGCGCCGATCTTCCCGGCGTTCGTCCTGTTCACGTTCGCGCTGGGCGGGGTCGCGGGGCTGCACTACAGCGTCGCGACGACGCTGCTGTCGCGGACCTACACCGACATCGGGACGGCCATCGGCATCCACAGCGCCGGCGCGCCGATCGCGGGCCTGGTCGCGCCGGTCGCCGCCGCCTACGTCGGGACGCGGTTCGGCTGGCGCCCGGCGGTCGCGCTCGGCGCGGCTGCGGCGATCCCTTCGGTGCTGTTGTTCGCCTGGGCGGTCGCCCCGACCGAACCGGCGCGGCCCTTCTCGGGCTACTTCGTGATCCAGGGCGCCGGCCAGCCCGCGATGGGCTGGCTCTCGGACCGCGTCGGGCGGGCGCTGGCGACCGGCAGCGCCGCGCTCGTCGGCGTCGCCGGCTACACGCTGTACGTCGCCGGCCCCGGCCTCGCGAGCGTCGCGGCCGCGACTCTGCTCGTCGGCGTCGCGATGAGCTGGGGCGCCGCCATGCTCCCGGCGTTTCTGGACAACATGACCGACGAGGAGGAGGGGATGGGGTTCGGGCTCGTCCGGACCGGCTACATGGTGCTGGGTGCCTCGGGGTCGGTCGGCGTCGGCCTGCTGGCGGACGTGTTCAGCTGGCGCGTCTCGTTCCTGACGCTTGCCGGGCTCCAGGTGCTCGTGGCGTGTGCACTTCTCGGGACGGTCGTTCGGAGCTGGCGGTGAGCGACGGCGGGGACGGCCGTCACGACAGGGGGACGAAGCCGTCGCCATCAGTCGTCGGCGCCGACGTTCTGTTCGCTCTCGAAGCAGGCGGGGTCGGGTTCGATGCGGGCGTACTCGACGGCACGCTGGCCGAGCGTCTCGACGCGGTCGGCCGTCTTCTCGTCGGTGAACGCACCGTTCTCGAACTTCTCGCTGGCGGTCGGGATCGCCGCCTGGTGGGGGAGCACCCACGCGTTCAGCGCCCGGCAGACTGAGCGGAGGTGTTCGAGCGACATCGTCGGGAAACTCCCGCCAGCGACGGCCAGCAGGCCGACAGTCGTGTTCTCGAACTCGTCGAACCCGCAGTAATCGAGGGCGTTCTTCAGCGGCGCCGAGTACGAGCCGTGGTACATCGGCGACCCCAGCAGGACGGAGTCGGCCTGCTGGATCGCCTGCTTGAGGCGCTCGGCGTCTCCCGCCTCCCGGTAATCGGCGTCGAACACCGGCAGGTCTTACTCCCGGAGGTCGACGAGCGTCGTCGAGGCACCGTGGTCGTCTGCAGCCTCAAGTGCATGTTCGAGCGCGATCCGCGTGTAGCTTTTGTCCCGGAGACTCCCGCAGACCCCGGCGACGTGTGGTGGCGTGCTCATCACCGGCAGTTGGCCGCGCCGCTGCTTATGCATGGCGGACAGCGAAGTTCCCCAACCGACAGGAAGAACAGCGATACCTAGCGAACCGAACCCTCAAAAGCACGCCCCCCATTGTCGCCGTCGTGCACGAGTTCGGGTTCGAACTGAAAGTCTGTCAGTGGGCCGAGCACCACTGGCCGCCGGGCCGCCCACGCGACCGCACCGTCATCGTCGCCCGCCAGCTGGGCACGCGCCGCCGGCGCTGGGACACCCTCGTCATCGAGTGCGA
>PXSF01000118.1 GCA_003022845.1 Halobacteriales archaeon SW_10_66_29
TATGGAACTGTTCGGTGAGTTGCATCGTTATTCATCGCCGGTGGGTGGGGATGTCCGCACGAGTTTCACATCTGCGCCGACCCAATCTTTTGGAGCAGTAACGTGTGCGCCGCCATTGCCGAACGGTTTGACCTCTCGTTCAACAATTTCCTCGCCTTTGATTTCATATCGGTCTTCCATACTCTGATATATGTCATACATATACATAAAGATTGTGTGACGGAATATGAGTGAATACTACCGAATCATACTACATTTACTAACAGTTACGAAACCCCCGGCGGGCGTCGCGGATGGCAACGACGGGCTGGCCGCGGTCCTCACACCGGTCCCAGAGGTCGTGGCGCTGGTCGCTGGTCTCGTAGACGGGGACGTGATGCGGCGCGAGCTGGTCCATACGCCGCCTTCGGCTGGAGGAATATGCGTCTGACGACTGCGCTACGACCGGACGGCCTCGGTCGCGGCTTCCATCACGTCCAGCGCCTCCTCGATCGTTTCGAGGCCGGCGGCGTAGGAGATGCGGGCGTAACCCTCGCCGTGCTCGCCGAACGCTCCGCCAGGGACGACGACGACACCGCGGTCCAGCACCTCATCGACCCAGCCCTCGGGGACCTTCGGCATCGCGTAGAAGGCGCCCTCGGGACGCGGGCAGTCGATCCCCATCTCGGCGAACCGTTCGACGAGGACGTCCCGGCGCTGTTCGAACGCTCCGACCATCTCGTCGACGGGGTCCTGCGGGCCCGTCAGGGCGGCCTCGGCGGCGTACTGGGCGGGCGCGCTGGCGCAGGCCTGGACGTACTGGTGGACACGCAGCATCCGCTCGACGCGCTCGTGGGAGCCGGTCACCCAGCCCAGCCGCCAGCCGGTCATCGAGTACGTCTTCGAGCAGGCGTTGACGACGACGACGTTGTCGCTCTCGGCGAACTCCATCGGGGATCGGTGCTCGCCCTCGAAGACGATGTGCTCGTACACCTCGTCGGAGATGCACAGCACGTCGTGCTCGTCGGCGATTCGGGCGAACTCCCGCATGTCCGCTGCCGACTGCACCGCGCCCGTCGGGTTGGCGGGGCTGTTGACCACGAACGCCGCGGTGTCGTCGGTGATGGCGTCCTCGACGGTGGCCGGATCCAGCGTGAGGTCGTCGCGGAGCGGGACCGGGTTCGGGTCGCCGCCCGCGAGATGCGTCAGCGCGTCGTAGGAGACGAAGCCGGGGTCGGGGAAAATCACCTCCTCGCCCTGGTCGACGTGGGCCTCCATCGCGATGTGCAGCGCCTCGCTGCCGCCCGCCGTGGCGATCACGTTCGCCGGGTCGACGTCGAGGTCGTTGTCACGGGCGTGTTTCCCGGCGATGGCCTCCCGGAGGGACCCGGTACCTTTGTTGGAGGTGTAGGCGTCAGTCTTGTCGCCCTCGATGGCGTCGATGGCGCCCTGCCGGGCGTGGTCCGGCGTCGGGAAGTCCGGCTGGCCGAGGCCGAGGTTGATCGCATCCTCGCCCGCCGCCTCGAACACATCCCTGATGCCGCTGATCGACACCTGCTCGACGCGCCGTGAGAACTCCGTCATACCTACTGGCTCTCACCGGGCGCGCATAACTCTTGATATACAGTCAGACGTGATTCCGGACAGTGCCACGACAGTCCGATATACAGTCAGACGTGACTCCGGATAGTGCCACGACAGTCCATCGGCTGTGTCATGCCGAGAACAACGGGAGTTGGGACGGCATAGCTTGAATAAATCACGTCTGACTGCATAGTTCGCGCGGGGCACCGATCCGTTGCAGCCGTCACGACCGGCCGCTCTCACCTCGCAGCTCCGGGGTCTTCCTCCAGAGCTTCGGCGCGTTCGACCAGCGTATTGATCCGCTCGGCGTCCATCTCGAACTCAACTCGCACACGGTCGTCCGTCGCGTCGACCGTAGTCGCCTCGAAAATCTCCTCGGCGATCGCTGCTTTCTCCGGGTCGTCGATCCACTGCGAGCCGGCCAGCGCGATCGACAGCATCGAGCCCATCCGGCGAGCTTCTTCCGTCCCGACGGCGACGAAGGTGGCGTTGAGACGGACCGTCTCGCCCTCGGGGGCGTACTCGACGACGGTCGTCTCGACATCGGCCCCCAGCCTCGTGGCTGTGCTGCCGTCAGTGGTCCCGCTCCGGTCAGTGGACGTATTGACCACCGCGGTCACGAGACCCTCGGCGGCCGCTGCTTCCTCGCGCAGGGCCCCACTCACTGCTGCTGACTCGCCCTGGCGCGTGTCGATAACTGTCTCGACCTGCTCCTGTGGTCCGACGGCGAACACGCCGTTTCCGAAGTCAGCCACCCAGATTTCCTGCGTGTGGGTCCCGTCGTAGGCACTCCCATTTTTCGGGACCTGATACAGCTGGACACCGCCGTGGGAACCCTCGGTGAACTCCCCTTCGATCCGGTCGCTCTGGGCGAGCGCGTCCCGGACCGTCGCCCACGTCAGATCAGTGTCGACTATCGCGACGCCGTCGTGGTGTTTGGATTCGCGGCTCCCGTTGCGCTGCTCCGTGAAGTACGTCACCGAGTGGACCTCGGAGACGTTGATCCCGAGTTGGGCCTCGTACAGGTCGATCGAGTGTGATCGTACTCTCGTGGGTCAGGATGCCCGGATCGACCGTCACGATCGACTCTGCCGATGCGGGGACGTAGCTGAGCAGTGGCTCGGCGTCGGACCCCGAGTCGGTAGCGGCGCCGTTGCCTGCACTGTTCTCCGACCCATCGCCGGTGTCTGTCCCGTCGTCACCGCTGTCACTCGGTGTCTCCTCGTCCGCTGCCTGTGTCTCGACACTCGCCCCGTCGTCAGTGTCGTTCTGTTCTGGGGTTTCAGTTGCGGACTGGTCTGGCTGGGGGGTCTCGGGCGTTTCTGCTGGTGACTCGTCGGGATCGTTGAGCAGGCCCACACAACCGCTCGTGACGACGAGCGCCGTCACGAGGAGCAGCAGGGCTGCCTGTACCCGATTGCGACCTGTCAGTGGAGGACTGTCCATCGTACCGTAGCACCGGCTTACAAACACTTAAAAGTGAACTTGTCCACGTACCCGGATCCTCGTCCACTTCCCCCGACTTCTCTTGACGGGATCCACTCCACTCGGTCAAGAGCGGTCCTGTCCGATACTGATTGTTGTGAGTGTTTTCGGCACCACATCGCAGTAGCGGCGATTTCATGGCCCGAAACTGGCATCTGGCGAAT
>PXSF01000119.1 GCA_003022845.1 Halobacteriales archaeon SW_10_66_29
CGCCGCGCCCCGACTGTACCCGCCATGTCCGGTATCGACGCCGTCTGTTTCGACCTCGACGGCACGCTCTGCGTGAGCGCCCAGGACAGGGATCGACTGCTGTCCGACGCGTTCGCGGACATCGGTATCGACCCGGCGTTCGACCTCGCGGATCTGTGGGCGGTCGACACGAGCAGTCTGCCGACCGCGGAGAGTTCGTTCGAGTTTCACAGTAACCTCTTCGGTGCCGGTGCCCGACAAACCGGGGAAACTCTCTCCCAGGGGACCATCGAGTCGCTCACAGATGCATACCTGGCGCGGTACGATCCGGCAGCAGTCGAGCCGCGGGACGGAGCACTCGACGCGCTCGAGGCCGCCCGGCTGAACGGTCCGGTCGGACTGGTCACGAACGGCGGCGAGGACGTCCAGACTGCAAAGCTCCGGACGCTCGGCATCGAGGACGCGTTCGACGTCCGCGTGTTCTGTGATCCCGCCGACGGGATCGAACCGAAGCCGGATCCGCGGCCGCTGGAGCTGGCGCTCGGCGAACTCGGCACGCCGGCGGAGCGGTCGCTGATGGTCGGCGACTCGCTCGGGGCCGACGTCGCCGGCGCGCACGCAGTGGGGATGCAGTCGGCCTGGGTGCCGAGTACCGACCCGGACGGCGATCCGGAGCCGACGCCGACCCACGTTCTCGACTTCCCGGGACAGCTATCGATGCTGTGGTAAATTCCCACGTGTGAATTCGATTTGACAGCAGCTGGTCAGTTTGTCGGTACTCTTTTGCCCAGCAGTGTGTTGGTTAGACGTATGGCAAACGAGGTGAATCCATTCGAGAGCATGCAGGAACAGGGCGACGACGCGGCGGCGTACGTCGATCTGGCCGACGACGTCGTGGAGCGACTCAAGTACCCGGAGCGCGTCCTCGAACTGAACCTCTCGGTCGAGATGGACGACGGAACTCTCGAGCGGTTCGAGGCGTACCGGTCGCAGTTCAACGGCGACCGGGGGCCGTACAAGGGCGGGATCAGGTACCATCCGGGCGTCACCCGCGATGAGGTGAAGGCGCTCTCGGGGTGGATGGCCTACAAGTGTGCCGCGGTGAACATCCCCTACGGCGGCGGCAAGGGCGGGATCAAGCTCGACCCGGCGGAGTACTCCGACACGGAACTCGAACGGATCACGCGGTCGTACGCCGAGGAACTGCGCCCGCTGATCGGGGAGAACCGGGACATCCCCGCCCCGGACGTCAACACCGGCCAGCGGGAGATGAACTGGATCAAGGACACCTACGAGACGCTGGAACGCACGAACGAGCCGGGCGTCATCACCGGCAAGGCTCCCGACAGCGGCGGCAGCGCCGGCCGCGTCGAGGCCACGGGGCGCTCGGTGATGCTGGTCTCCCGCGAGGGGTTCAAGTACCTCGACAAGGACATCGCCGACGCGACCGTCGCCGTCCAGGGGTACGGCAACGCCGGCTCCGTCGCCGCGAAGCTGATCGACGACATCGGCGCCAACGTGGTCGCCGTCTCGGACTCCTCCGGCGGCATCTACGACCCCGACGGGTTCGACGCCCGTGCTGCCAAAGACCACAAAAACGAGACCGGGTCGGTCAACGGCTTCGCCGGCGCCAGCGAGGAGATCACCAACGAGGAGCTGCTGACGCTCGACGTCGACCTGCTGATCCCCGCGGCGCTGGAGAACGCCATCGACGAGGCCATCGCGCAGAACCTCGAAGCCGACATGATCGTCGAGGCTGCTAACGGCCCGCTGACGCCCGACGCGGACGACGTGCTCGCCGAGCGTGACGTCCCGGTGTTCCCCGACATCCTGGCGAACGCAGGCGGGGTCACCGTCTCCTACTTCGAGTGGGTCCAGAACAGGCAGGGGTTCTACTGGACCGAACAGAAGGTCAACAACGAGCTCGAGCGGTTCATCGTCGCCGCGTTCGAGGACCTCATCGAGGGGTACGAGAGCCACGACGTCGAGAGCTACCGGGAGGCCATGTACATCGTCGCCATCAAACGCCTCGCGAACGCCGCCAAGGAAGGCGGCGTCTGGCCCTGATAGTGATAACCGATCGCCGCGCGACACCGACGACGCTGTTTTCCGGCCGGCGGTCCTCCACCACCGCATGAGCAGCTACGAGCGGTCTGTCCGGATCGACGCGCCGCTGTCGGATATCTGGGAGTTCCACTCGACGGAGGCGGGACTCGAACGGTTAACTCCCGACTGGATGCACCTCCGGGTCGAGGACGTTCGCGGACCGGACGACGACCCCGACCCCGAGGTCCTCGAAGCCGGGTCGCGGCTCCGGGCGTCGGTGCGGCCGTTCGGCGTCGGGCCGCGACAGCGCTGGACCTCCGAGATCGTCGAGCGCGAGGAGCGCGAGGCGAGCGCGTACTTCCGGGACGTCATGCGGGACGGCCCGTTCCCGGAGTGGGAGCACACTCACTCGTTTTTCGCGGACGGCGACGGCACGGTGATCCGGGATCACGTTCGCTACGAACTCCCGCTCGGCGGCCTCGGGCGCGCGCTCGGGCCCGTTGCCGTCGTCGGGTTCGCGCCGATGTTCCGCTTCCGCCACCGCCGGACAAAGGAGTTACTCGAAGCGCCTGCGGCGCCGTGAAGAGGTCCCCTACAGCGTCCGGTACGACCCGAGTCGCGTCCCGTCGAGCAGGTACGCGTCGCCGTCGGGCAGCGCCTCGGGGAGGAACGGGGACAGGAAGTCGGTATCGGGCGCGTTGACCCAGGTGCCGCCCGAGAGGTCGTTGAACGCCGGGAACACCACGAGTTCCGTTGTGCCGACCTCCACGTCCTCGCGCGCCGCGAACGGCGCCGGATCGATCGCTCCCCGGAGCCAGACGCGTTCGAACCGCCGGCCGCCGACCTCGTCCTCGAGGCGCACCGTCGGATGCTCGTGGCCGACACAGAGGACGTCCCCGCCCATGACGTCCTCGCCGGGCCAGGTGTGGCCGTGCGCGAGGCCCAGGTCGCCGATCCGAACCCCCGCCGGATCGGTCACGGTTACCTCGTGATCGAACTCCTCGAGGAGCGACTCCGCAACCCCGTCGTGGTTGCCCTTCACCAGCGTCACCGGGAGGTCGAGCGCACCGAAGAGCGCGGCGAGTTCCCGCCGCTCGGCGTCCCACGCCTCGCCGATGGCGTGCGAGAGGTCGCCGAGGACGACCAGCCGATCGGCCGCCGTCTCCGCGAGCAGGTCGAGCAGTTGGCTCCGGCGCTGCTCGGCGCGGCTCTCGAGTTCGACGCCGTCGCTCCGGAGCACGGCCTCGATGCCGGCGTGGTAGTCCGCGATCAACAGCAGGTCCTCGCCGCCCGCCGTCGCCGTCGCCGCCGGACGGCCGGGCACTGGCTCGACGCCCATCAGATCGGCTTCAGCGTCTCGTCGTCGGGCTCGTAGCACTGTCCGTCCATCAGCGCCCCCTGGATCGCGTCCTCGACGTCGTCTTCGTCGACGCCGAAACGCTCCGTCGCCGTCTCGATCAGCGCGTCCCGGTCGATACCCGATCCGTCGTCCAGTTCGTCCATGAGGTCGACGACTGCCGCCTGCAGGTCCTCGGGTTCCTCGGCGACCGTCTCCGCGGATCGTTCGGTGGTATCCTGCTCGGCCGGTTCGGGCTCGGGTTCTTCGGACGTCGCTGGCTGGTCCGCCGTCGAGGACCCGGCGTCGTCCGGCTCCGTCTCGATGTCGGCCGATCCGGGCTCCTCGACCTCCGTCCCGGACTGGAACTCGGTGCCGTACTCCTCCTCGATCTGTTCTCTGGTCTCGTCTTCGAGTTCGTACTCGCCAGGGTCGAAATCGCCCAGCTCCCCGTCGGCAGATTCGTCACCGCCGGCGGTCTCGTCGCCGGCGCCGGCTTCCCCGCTCTCGCTCTCGTCACTGGCTGCGGACGCGACGTCGTCGTCCGCGCCGGACGACGCCCCCGATTCCCCCGATCCTGCTGCCACCTCGTCTGTCGCGCTGGCTCCAGTCTCGGCAGTTTCGACGCTCGACGAGTCCGTCGACTCGCTGGTGTCGACGCTCGATGCAGACGCCGAGGATTCGACGGTTTCCGGTTCGACCCCGCCCGTCGAACTGCTCGTCTCCGTCCCGCTGTGGCCTGCTTCGGCCGATGTCGGCTGCGAGGCGGCCCCGGCCGACGACGGCTGCGATGGGGCCTCAGTAGTGCTCCCTTCGGCACCAGCGGCGTCGGAGACGCGCCCGACCTCGACGCCCACGTCCGTGAGAGCCGCCAGGCGCGCGTCGCCCTGTGCGTCGGGGTTGACGTCGAGGCTATCGACTTCGTCGGTCGTGCCCGCGACGACGCGGGCCGCATCGAGGGCGGTGTCCCGGAGTGCGGCGAGGTACGTCGGCGTCGTGCCGTAGTGATCGACGGCGACGGGGATGCCGGCGGCCAGCCCCTCGCCGACGCCGCTGTCCTGCAGGACCGCCCGGAGGTCGTCGCCGCGTTCCTCGCGGGCGATCGCACCCGCCATCGCGGCGATGCGATCGAGCGTGTGCTCGGCGGCCTGGACCGTCCAGCGGTCGCGGGTCTCGGCGTCGACCTCGTTGATCGTCTCCGGGCGGATCGAGGTGAACACGCGGTCGGAGTCCTCGGGCTGGAACGTCCGGGCTTTCCCGGTGACCGCGACGAACGTCGGCGTGTCAGCGGCCTCCAGGAACGCCATCTCGTCGGGCTGGTACTGGCCGGCATAGAGGACGAACGCGCCCGTCGGGTCGACGACCCGGCCCCGGAGGACGTCGTCGCTCACCTGCTCGACCTCCGTGAGGACGCCGACGGCGAACAGGCGGTTGACACGCGCGCCCGTCGGTGTGACGACGTAGTTGGGCGCCCGCTCCTCGTCGCTCTCGGAGTAGGAGAGATCAGCGTCCTCGAACTCGGTTGCGAACAGGCGGTAGGCGACCTCGCGGCGGCCGGCGCCGCTCTGGCCGTCGTCGCTCATTCGCCTGCCTCCGCCAGCAGCTCCCGCGCGCGGTCCGCCGGATCGACCGCGTGCTCCTCGAACTCGCTGGCCTCCAGGTTCGCCCCGAAGTCGTCGACCGACAGCGAGCCCCTGACTCTGAACTCGTGGCCGACGACGCGCTCCCGGATGGCGTCGGCGACGACCCCCCGGTCCATGGCGTCGCGGGCGTGCTCGCGGGCGTCTGCGAGGTCGCCCCCGTACACCTCCGCAGTGAGGTTCTCGTCGAGAATCACCGTCACCGTCCCGGTGCCGTCGTCGAGGATGGCCTTCGTCCGGAGGTCGTCCTGGCCGTCGACCTCGCCGTGGCTGCGACACTGCCCGTTCTGGACGACGCGGCCACACTCCGGACAGCGCTCGATCAGTCCGGAGCCGTCGCGGATCGCGACCACGCTGCCGACGAGTTCGACGTCGAACAGCCCGCCGGACTCGACGGCATCGCGGACCGACCAGCGCGGCGCTGTCTCCTGGACCGCTACCGGTTCGGGGAGGCCCTCGGCCGTCGAGAACTCCGAGACGTTGACCGACGGCACGCCCCGGAACTCCCGGACGAACACGTTCTCGATCCTGACGGAGTTGCCCGGCTCCAGTTCCGGCCGCGGCTCCCAGTCGGTGAACGGCAGCCGCATCGTGTCGTCGCCGACAACGCCGCTGAGGATCTCCGTCTCGCCGTCGCGGCCGTCGATGATCTTCCGCTCGACCTCGAGGACCTGCACCTCGACGGTGATCCCGCGGTCGCCCGGCGCCAGTTCCGCCAGTGTGGCGTCGCCGCCGACCTCGTAGGGCACCTCCAGCGTCCCGTCGGCGCGCTCGATCGTCGTCGACTCGCCGAGATTCAGCTCCGGCTGACCATCCCACTCGCGGATGTCGGCGTTGCCGATGGTGACCGTCTCGCCCGGTTCGAGGTCGAAGTCCTCCCAGGAGGTGTAGGAGAGTTTCGCCGTCTCGTCGGCGATTTCGCCCTCGAAAATGACGTGCTCCTGGTCGTTGTACTGGATCGACCGTTTGCCGACCGAGAGCACGCGGACCGTCGTCGAGACGTTGCCGTCGGTTGTTTCGACGTCTGCCAGCTGTTTGGTCGGGACCGTCTCGGTTCCCGACGGGCTGTCGTCGCCGTAGGTCCGGCGGATGTTCTGCTTGGCTTCCTCGACCGGCACGTCGTACTCCAGCAGGGTCGCCATCTTCTCTTTGACCTCCTCTTTGTCAACGCCGAGGTCGGAGGCGAGTTCCTCGGCATGGTCGTCGAGACTCATACCCGTGGGTTGACGGCGCACCCCTAAAATCGTACCGTCACGGAACTCCGGTCCCAGGCTGGCCGTCCCATCCGAGCCTCACTCCGCCGTCCGGCTCTCATAGTGATTGTTGTGACTCGTTACCGCCGGGCATTCCTCAGACGCCAGTTTCGGGCCGTGAAACCGCCGCTATTGCGACATGGTGCCGAAAATACTCACAACAATCACTATCACGCCTCGCCGAGCGCGTCGACCATCCCCCTGACGTGGTCGAGTTCGTCCTGATTGACGCCGTGACCCATGTTCGTGTAAAGCCGCTCGGTCACGTCGGCGTTCAGATCCTCGAAAATCGCCGCTGACTCGTGGACTCGTTTCTCGGGAATGTGGGGATCGGAGTCGCTACAGCCGAAAAACGCCGGTGTCCCCGCCAGGTCACCGTCGTACTCCTCGGGGTCGACGAACCGGCCGATCAGCCCGCCGCTGAGCGCGGCCAGCCCGCCGTACCGGGTCGGGTTGCGTGCGACGAACTCGCTGGCGAGACAGGCGCCCTGCGAGAAGCCGAGCACGAGCACCCGGTCGACCTCGATGCCGGCGTCGGTCGCACGGGTGACGGCGTCGCCGACCGCCTGCAGCCCGGAAGTGCGTCCCGGTTCGTTCTGCTCGACGGGGGCGAGAAACGAGTTCGGATACCAGGTGTTGCCGGCGGCCTGCGGGGCGAGATACGCCACGTCGTCCCGGTCGAACTCGGTGCGCATTTCGATGATACTCCGCGCCGTCGCGCCGCGCCCGTGGACGAACACGGCCGCCGCGTTCGCCTCCGACAGCGGCGCGCCCTCGGTAACGAGCGGCTGGTCCTGATGGGGTCTTTCCATTGTGTCGCCGTAGGGACTCTCGGCGTATAACCGCTGGCTTCCACGCGCTGTCGCCGGTGTTGCCTGTCACTCCATCCCGCCGAAGACCTCCCGGGCGGTGTCGGGTGTGTCGAAATCGTGGAAGTGCTTGCCCCTCTCTTCGAGAGGATGTTCAGGGCCGCCGCGGCGCCGTCGCCCGCGGAGATGATCGCCTGCCACTCCTCGGCGCGGACCATCGCGCCCGTCGCGTAGACGTTCTCGACGCTGGTCTCCATCGTCAGATCCACGTCGACCAGGTCGCCGTCGAACGCACAGCCCAGTTCCTCCGCGAGGTCGCGGCTCGTCCCGGTCGCAAGGATGACGTACTCCGCCCCGTGAGTGCCCTCCCCACTTTCGACGGTGAATCCCTCGTCCGTCGACTCGACGGCAGTCACCTCTGTCTCGTGACGCTCGATGCCGAAGCCGTCGACTTGCGCTCTGGCGGTCTCCAGGAACGCCGACCCGTCCATCGATCCGACGTCGAGGTAGTTGAACAGGTGCGCGCTGTGCATTCAGGAAACGATTTCCACCCTCGTGAAGGTGTTCCGCGAATTCGCGGCCCTCCGTCGGTCACTCGCGCTCTCGTTCCAGTGCGAACCGCGCGGCGGTGACCGTCGTGCCGACGACGAACAGCATCAGTTCCCAGCCGGCCCGGAACACCGGGAACAGGCGTTCGGGGTCCTCCTCGGTGCCGTCCGGGTCGGGGTTGACCCCCGTCGAGAGGTCCACCTCCTCCGACGAGCCCACCGACTCGGGCGCCGGAATGCTCGACCCGCCGTCGTCGCCGCCGGTTTCGATGAACGTCTGGACGATGCCGCGCTGGTCGGACAGTTCCAGTTTGCCGTCGATGTGGTAGAACTGGTCGTGGACCGGCCAGAGCGGGTTGAGCACGCCGTTGACGATGTCCAGTGCTATCGCCGACAGGACGTAACAGACTGCGCTCACCCAGATCACCCGCACGCCCCAGGCACCGAACCGTTCGCGGACGAACGAGCGGTCCCGGAGATTCAGGTCGACCCAGAGCAGCGCCGAGTACAGAAGCGGAATCCAGACGTTGTGGAGTGCAGCCCTGTGGCCAACGGTCGTGTAGAGGGCGACGAACGCGTCCAGGTCGGGGAACGCGGTGACGGCGAGGACGATCGCCACCGAACGCCTGTCGAACGCGAACCCCAGCAGCGCGGAGGCGAGCAGCCCCGCAAACGCCAGGTGGACGATCGTCGATGGCATGCTCATACCAGACTGCCCGATTGCAATGAGTATTGCGGTGTTGCCGGTAGCTGTCACAGGATCCGCGGAGGTGGTGTCACGGCGGAACGCGCGGGAGTCAAGCGCAAGAATTTAAGGTACTACCCCGCCACACGTGAGATATGGATCGCGATGCCGAACCACAGGAGATAACCAGCCTGGTCGGTCGGGAAGTGTACACGAACAACGGGGTATTCCTCGGGGAAGTCGAGGACCTGCGCTTGAACCTGGACGCCGAGAGCGTGACGGGGCTCGCGCTCCACCAGCTCAACCGGGAGCTGTTCGCCAGCGAGGCCGCCAGTAGCCGCGGCGTGATCGTCCCGTACCGCTGGGTGCAGGCGGTCGGGGACGTCATCATCGTCAACGACCTCGTAGAGCGCATCCAGCGCCAGAAAGACGGCGAGAGCGAAGAGGAAGTCACAGCCTGATAGTGATTATGATACGGTCGTGCCGCCAGACGCCAGTTTCGGGCCGTGAAACCGCCGCTACTGCGATGTAGTGCCGAAAATACTCACAAAATCACTATCACGCACGACCGTATGAGCGGGTCGCGGGCACCGATTCCACGGCGAAGGGCAAGGGGGATCAGCTACCGTTGCCGCTGTCGCTGCTCTCGACGCCCATCGCCTCGAACAGCTTCTTCTTGACGGCCTCTTCGGTGAGTTCCAGCAGCGTCTCGCGGTTGTCCTCGCTGACCTCGATGCCGGTGAAGATGCCCAGCGGGATCTCGACGCTCGCGTCCGTCGAGTGGCCGGCCGTCTCGCCGATGTCGCCGAACGCGTCCGCGAGCACCTTCCCGATGTCCATCCGGATATCCTTCGAGCGTGCGGCGAGGTAGATCGTGTCGTCGGCGATGGCGAACACCGCGGTCGTCGTGATTCCTTCGAGGTTGAGGAGATGCTGAGCGGCCTGCGTGAGCGCGTCCCTGTCGCGGATGAACCCGGCGTTGGAGACGAGATGCGAGCCCTCGACCTCGCGGTTGCGGATCGCCTCTGCCAGCACGTCCAGCGTCTCCGCGGACATCGACGGCGACTCGACCTGTTCGAGCGTGTCGTGGTCGGCGAACGGGTACAGATAGGCTGCAGCGGTGAGGTCCGCGGGCGTCGTGTCGCGCTTGAAATCCAGCGTTTCCGCACGGATGCCGTACAGGAGCGCCGTCGCGACCTCCTGTTCCAGCGAGAGGTCCAGTTCCTGGATGTACTTCGTGAGGATCGTCGATGTCGCCGAGAGGTTCGGCCGGATGTCGGTGAACGTGGCGCTGTGTTCGTGCTCGTGCTCGAAGTGATCGATGATGATGTCGGCGCCCTCCTCGCTTTCGGGCTCGCCGCTCTTGGCGTGATCGACCAGCGCGACGGTGTCGTAGTCGGCGAGGTCGATCCCGTCGACGGAGGTGAGTTCGATCCCGAGAAGATTGACGAACGCGCGGTTCTCCTGGTGACCGATCTCGCCGTCGTAGATGATGTCGGCCTCGACGTCGCGGCTACGGGCGATCGACTGTAGCGCCGCCGCGCTGGCGATCGAGTCCGGGTCCGGGCTCCGGTGGATCCGGACCGCCATCCGTTCTTCGGTGGCGTCGATCACGTCGGCAAGCTGTCGGGTTTTGTACTCCAGTTCACCGGTTTCCAGTGCCCGGAGCGCGGAGTCGGCAATGACGGCCGAGGGGTTGATGACGACGTCCGCGCCCGCCTCCGTGAGCGCGTCCCCCGAGACAGGGTCGGACGCACGCGCGACGATGAACTGGTCATCTCCGTGCGAACGGATGTTCTCGATCGCCCGGGTGTTCGCATCCACGTCCGAAGAGAGAATGAGAATGACGTCACGGCCGGCGACTTCCTGGACGATCGACTCCTCCTCGATGTTGCCCTGGCGCGCGTCGAGGTCCTGGTCGCGCAGCGCCCCCACGCGGCTCTCGTCCTCGTCGATGATGAGGACGTC
>PXSF01000120.1:0-624 GCA_003022845.1 Halobacteriales archaeon SW_10_66_29
AGTCGAACTCCTCGCGCATCCGGCGAGAAGAGTAGCCTTTGACCTGTTGCATGATTTTGTTCGGGGCGAGCTTCGGGTTGCCCTCAATGAACAAGTGAACGTGATCGGGGCGAACCGCCAGCGCGAGTATTTCGAGGTCGAGTTCGTCGGTCTTCTCCTCAATGAGTGCTTCGAGTCGGTCCTTTGCCTCGCCAGTGAGTACCGATTTGCGGTACTTCGGGCACCAGATAAAGTGGTAGTGCAAGCGGTGGACCGAGGTCCGCTCTTTGCTATACCCGCGAGGCATTGCCAGAATATAGATAGTGCACACCAATAAGTGTATTGCATCCATTGAGACCCCGGCCGGGTAATCGTCGGTGGTTGGTCGTCTGGGCCTATCGCTTGGACCCACCCGTAAACGAGTGGGGTTCCGCTGTTATTTTGTCTCACTCTGGCTCCCGCTCCGGGTCGCCCCTCTCCCAGGCGACGGTTGCGAGGCGAGCGAACGCCGCCGGCGAGAGGTTGCCCGCACGCTTGCCCAGGAGTTCCTCGTCGGCAGCCGCGACGACGGCGTCCGGGTCGCCGAGTCCGGAGATGTGCGCTGTATTCCGGACCGCGTTGCGCATCGTCTTGCGGCGCTGGGTG
>PXSF01000120.1:705-15875 GCA_003022845.1 Halobacteriales archaeon SW_10_66_29
CTCGGCGAACTCCAGCTGGAACGTCAGTACCAGCGGCTTCCCGCGCGGGAGTAGCCGGAACGCGATCTCGCTGGAGACGCCGTACGGCAGGTTCGACACCGAGGTGGTGAACTCCGGCAGCGCGACTTCCAGGGCGTCGCCCTCGATCACGTCGAGCCTCTCCGACTCACACGCCTCGGCGAACTCCTCGCGGAGGAACGCCGCGAGCGTCGGGTCGCGTTCGATCACGGTGACCCGATCCGCGACGGCGAGCAGCCGGTCGGTCAGCGCGCCCGTGCCCCCGCCGATTTCGAGGACGTGCGCGGTGTCGAACCCGGCCCCGGTCGCGTAGGCCGGCAGCCTGTCGAGCACGCGGTCGTCGACCAGAAAGTGCTGGTCGGCGTCGGGGTCGCCCGCGACGCCAGCGCGGGCGCGGAGCGCGTCGGGGTCCCGGAACTCCTCGCCGCTCATTCGTCGTGACGGGCGAAGATCCGGTACTTGAGGTCGTCCTCGCGCAGTTCCTCGATGATCCGCTCGACGAGCACCTCCTTGGGGTTGTGGAGGCCGCTGATGCGCTCCTCGATGTCCGCGAAGCTCTCGAACGGCGCCCGCTTGCGCTCGTCGAGGATGTTGTTCCGGAGCTTCTTGCCGATCCCCGGCAGGAGGTTCAGCTGGTGGAGGCGCAGCGTGATCGGTTGGGCGTCGTTGTAGAAGTCGACGAACCGCTGTTCGTCAGCCTCGACTAGCTCCTCGATTGCATACTCGAGTTCCGCACTCGCACCGCTCGGCAGGTCGTCGTACTCGATGCGGTTGACGCGCTGGAAGGCCCCCCCATCCGTCACGTCGACGGCGTCGCCGATCGAGACGTCCGCGCCGTCCGCGAGGACGAGTTCGTACAGCTCGAAATCCTCGGCGTCGACCGCGTAGGCCAGCGGCTCTTTCTGGTACTGGGGACGGTCGTCCTCTGTCCGCCCGTGTGGGAGCACGTCGAGTACCACTGCCGTCGGCTCGCCGGCCGTGTCGTCGCGTTCGTCGTCGCTCATACCACGTGGCTACGTCGAGCCCTCACTTAAACTTGCAAGCCGGCTGGAGTCGTACTGACTGCTGTGATACTGATTATTGTGAGTCGTTCCGAGATCGACCGCGCGACTGCGTGCGGTCGTACCGGCAAACAGTCACAGCAATCAGTATCAGGCGTACTGGTCGACGACGTTCAGGATCTCGTCGAGTTCGTCGCCCGAGAGGGAGTACCGCTCCTGGGCGTACAGCGCCCGGAGTTCGTCCCGGTCGCGCGGCCGGAGGTCCGCGATCTTGTACGCCGTCTTCTCGTCGACTTTCTCCAGATCCAGCAGCTTGTCGACGAACTCGCGGGCTTTCTCGGGGTCCAGCACCGCGAACCGGTTGACGTGCTCGATCGCACGCGATAGCTCGTAACGCATCTCCCGCTCCTCGTCGGCCGCGCGCTCCGCTTCGATGTCCTGGAGGATCTCCTTGGTTTCGGCCACCGTGAGATACTCCTCGTCGGTTTTTTCCTTGAATATTGTCATAGGTGCCTCCCTGTCCCGGGCGATCGGTCGCTACTTTCAGTTCACAAAGGGAGCAAAAAACACCTTCGAAACGGCTCTACGGGGTGCTCGGCCGACTTTCTGCGTGATTCCGCCCGCCCCACGGCGGTTCACAGATCGAACTCGCCCTCGCGGAGGAACGCGACGAGCGCGTCGCGGTCGGCGTCGAGGCCGCCGGCCTGGGCGAGCGTCCTACCCCCGCCGCCCCCGCCGCCGAACTCCGCGGTCACGGCGTCGACGACCGCATCAGCGTCCACGGAGCCGTCCGTCGCGACGGCGAGGTACTGTCCTGATTTGCCGACCAGCGCGACCACCGCGCCGGTGCTCTCGACCAGTTCCCGGGCGAACTCGGCCAGTGCGTTCGCGTCGTCGCTGGGGACCGCGCCCGCGAGCCACTCCCGGCCGTCGCGGGTGACCGTCGCATCCCGCAGCTCCGCCAGCCGCGCCTGGATCACCTGCTCGCGGAGGTCCCGGATCTGCTCGGCCTGCTGCTCGCGCTCCTCGGTCAGCCGCTGCACTGCGTCGGGCAGCGACGAGACCTGCGTGTCCAGCGCCCGCGCGGCCTCGCGGGCAGCGGCGGTCTCCTCGGCCCGGCGGTCGATCGCCGTCGGCCCGACGGCGAACTCGACGCGCGTGAGCCCCTCGCCGGGGTTCGAGCGGTCCAGCACCGTCACGGGGCCGATCTCCCGCGTGTTCTCGACGTGCGTCCCGCCGCAGGCCGCGACGTCCCAGCCTGCGATCTCGACGATTCGGACGGTCTCGCCGGTGACGCCCTCCTCGGTCTTCGTGTTGAAGGCGACGTCGTCCCGGGCGAGCGCCTCCTCGCGGGGCAGTTCCTGCCAGGACACCTCGCGGGACTCCCAGACGGCCCGGTTCGCCAGCCGCTCGAGTTCCGCGAGCGCGTCGTCGTCGATTTTGGTCGGCGTCGAGAAGTCGACGCGGACTTTCTCGTCGGTGATCCCGAAGCCGCCGTACCCCAGGTCGTCGAGCAGGCGGCGGCCGGCCCCGTACAGCGCGTGGCTCGCCGTGTGGGCGCGCATCAGGTACGTGCGGTACTCCCCGTCGACGCTCCCGTGGACGGTGTCGCCCGGCTCGAACGCGGGATCGGCGGCCAGTTCGTGGACGACCTCGCCGTCCTCGGCGCGGACGTCGACCACCTGGCTGTCGCCGACCAGCCCGCGGTCCGCCGGCTGGCCGCCGCCCTCCGGGTAGAAGAACGTCTCCGAAAGCACCACCTGCCGGCCGTCGGCCCGCTCGACGGTGCTCTCGAAGCTGTGACGGTACGGCTCCGCAGGTGCGCGCGAGTGCATGCCTCCCCGTTTCTGCCCGGCGGAAAAAAACCAATCGCTCCCGGGCAGTCACTCCTCGACGAGGTCGACGTCGAGGAACTCCTCGGCGGCGCGGACGACGCTGCCGCCGACGCCGGCCTGGGTCGCCCGGCCCTGTTCGAGCGCGAGCAGGTCCGATTCGTCGACGCCGAGTTCCCCGGCGAGTTCCTCGAGCTGGTAGCCCGCGTCCTGGCGCGCCTCTGTCAGCCGCTCGTCGTAGTCCCGCTTCAGGTACGGGAGCTGGTCGTCGTCGTAGTCGGCGCCCTCCTCCCAGTGCGAGGAGTCGGCCTTCGCCGCGTCGTGCATCCGGGCGGTGTTCTTGGCGGCCTGCTTCTTCCTGTTACGGCCGTCGGCGGACCCGTCAGTGGTCTTGCTCCGGTCGTCGTGCTGTGCGCAGTCCGAACAGACCTCCAGTTGGGCGCCGGCCACGTTGACCGACTGCGTCTCGACGCCGCCGGCGCCACAGAGCTCGCAGCTGTCGCTGGAGTCCGATCCGGCATCCCCTGTCGAATACTTAGCCATGCACGCCCTAGCCGACTCGTGGTATTTAACTTTTGCAGGCTGGACCGGGGGAGAACCGGCGCTTCGCTATCGCCGTCGATGCCGGTGGGTATTTGCCGTCCCCAGCCGATACCCCGCCCATGACGGGACTGTACTACGAGGAGTTCACTGTCGGGGAGACGGTCGAACACGACACGCGGCGGACGATCAGCGAGGCCGACAACCAGCAGTTCTGCGACATGACGATGAACCAGCAGCCGCTGCACCTGGACGAGGAGTTTGCCTCCGACACCCAGTTCGGCGAGCGCATCGTCAACGGCATCTACACGATGGCGCTGGCCGTCGGGATCACGATCCCCGACATGACCGACGGGACCGTCGTCGCAAATCTCAGCTACGATACCGTCGAACACCCGGCGCCGGTGTACCACGGCGACACGATCAGGGTGCAGTCGACGGTCACGGACAAGCACGAAACGAGCGACGGCGAGCGCGGCGTCGTCACGATGAACGTCGAGGTGTTCAACCAGGACGACGAACTCGTCTGCAGCTTCGACCGGACGGTCCTCTCGCTGAAAAAGGGCGACTGAGCTCGCCCGTCCAGTCGCTCGAACTCTCGAAAAGTTACTTTGTGGGCCCTTATAGTGATTATTGTGAGTCTTTCCGGGATCGACCGCGCGACTGCGTGCGGTCGACCCGGTAAACAGTCACAATAATCACTATCAGACTGTCATTCTCAACTTTGGGAAGCGGGCGGTCGAATTTAAAGGCGTTGACAGCGTACCGCCGGGAAATGAGTCACCGGCGTCCGGCGAGCGGCCCGACGGGAGGGGCTGCGGGCGGCGCCCGTCGCTGGTCCGGCGCGGCAGCCGGCGCTGCCGCCGGGCTGCTGGTCGCCGTGCTGCTCGCGGTCGCGGTCACAGCCGTGGCACCTGTGGGAGCCGAGTCGGGTGGGTTGACAGCCCAAGACGGCGAGCCGCCGGAGCTCTCGGGCGGTGAGCGGCTCAACGACACCGCAGTCGAACTCGTGATCAGCGACGACAGCGGCGTCGACCTCGCCTCCATCGACCGGTCGGAGTTCCTGGTGAGCGCGGGCGACATCGACGCGGTCTCGGCGCGCGAGTCCGGCACCGACGCCCACGTCGTCGTGCGGCTGGCGGCACCGATCGACGAGGACGAACTGACGGTAGCGGTCCGTGACGGCAGCGAGATCAGCGACGTACAGGGCAACCGCATCGACACAGAGGGGTTCGTCGGCGTGACGATCGACGGAATGGACGCCGTTCCGCCGGCGCTACGCCGGCTCGAAGTGCCCGAGTACGGTAGCGACGCCATCGAGTACCGACTCGTGTTCGACGAGCCCGTCGACTCGTTCGAGGTGGCGATCGGCGGCCCGCGGAAACTCCGGCTCGACCGCGAGGACTTCGAGCGCGTCCGGGGGAGCCAGTACGTCCTGACCTACGAGCCCCCGGTCGACGGCGTCTACACGTTCGAGGTGCTGGGCGCGACCGACGGGGCGGGCAACACGGACACGTTCGCCGCCGCCCAGTCCACCGAAGTCCAGTCGACCTCGGTCCGGGCGGTCGCGAGCATCGACCTCTCGGCGTCGTCGGGGCTCAACTTCACGTTCGACGCCAGCCAGTCCGAACAGCGGGCCCGCGCGTACCTCTGGGAGTTCGGCGACGGCGAGACGGCGACCGGCGAGCGGGTCTCGCACACGTTCGCCCCGGGCAACTACACCGTCCGGCTGGAGGTGATCGACGAGTTCGGCAACGTCGGCCGCGACCGGCTGACGCTCAACCTCACCGAGGGCCGGACGGACGTCTCGACGGGCGGTGACGACGGCGGCCCCGTCAGCGTCGTCCACTCGGGGTCGCCACGGCCGACCGACGCGCAGGTGACCGTCGAGGGGAGCGACCCCGAGGAGTCCCTGATGGTACGCGCGCCGTCGGTCGGCGACCCCCTCGTCGCGACCGAGGTGTTCTCCCTGGAGGAACTGATGGTAAGTCCGGCTGACGGCAGGCCGTTCGGCGTCGGCCTGTCGGTACTGCCGGGCGGGGACGAGCGCCTCGCGGGCGCGGGCGACGCCGTCGGCGGCGAGCCGGTCGCTGGCTTCCACGCGCGCCCGACGGTCGACGACGGGGCGCTGTCGGCGGTCAGGGTCCGGTTCAGCGTCGCCCGCGATCGACTCGACGCCGCGGGGGTCGACCCCGAAAACGTGACGCTCGCCCGCAACGCCAACGGCACCTGGACGGCAGCGCCGACGAGCGTCCGCTCGGTGTCGCGCAACCGGGCGTCGTTCAGGGCGACGGTGCCGGGCTTCTCCCGGTTCGCGGTCGTGGCGACGACCGACACCGACGAGGGCGGCGGCGAAGAGAACGGATCGAATACCGACGGGAACGGCGACGGGGACCAGCCCATGAACGACCAGTTCGCGGTGCGGAACGTCTCGCTCAGCGAGACGAGCATCGAGCCCGGTGGCGTCGTCGAAGTTCAGGCCGAGGTCCTCAACAACGGCGCGGAGCCGGGCGATTACGTGGCCGCACTCTCGGTCGACGGCACCGTCGTCCAGACCCGCGAGGTGCTGCGGATCCCGCCGGACGGCGAGAGCCTCCCCGTGACGTTCACGCGGCAGTTCAACGAGAGCGGAGCCGTCCAGCTGAGCATCAACGGGACCGCCGCGCCGGAACTGACGGTTGGCGACGACGGCGGGGGTGGCGGGCCGTTCAGCTTCCTTTCGATCCTGCCGCTCGGTTTCCTCCCGCTGGGGCTGCTGAAGACGGTGCTGCTGTACGTCGTCGCACCGCTGCTGCTCGCCGGCGGGGTTCTGAAAGGCGTAGCGTCGTACCTGGGCTACTGAGCGAGAGCAACGCTGGGTACGGACAGCCGGGTGTACCGGCTATTGCTGGGTACGAACAGCCGGGTGTACCGGCTACTCGACGGTCGCTTCGAGGTCGGTGATGAGCGACTCGTTGCCCACGAACACCGGCGAGCGTTCGTGGAGCCGTCCGGGCGTCTTCGACAGCAGCGACCGCGAGCCGTCGCTGGATGCGCCGCCGGCGTCGGCGAAGATCTTCGCCATCGGGATCCCCTCGAACTGGAGGCGGAGCTTGCCCTCCGGGCGGTCCTCCAGCATGGGGTAGCCGAACACGCCGCCGTAGGTGAGCACCTGGTTGATGTCGGCGACCATCGCGCCGCCGTACCGCAGCTTCAACCGTTCGCCCTCCACGCCGTCGACGTACTCGCCGAACGACGGCAGCCAGTCGGGGATGCGGCCGCCGAACCCGTACACCACGGGGTCGTCGGGGAGCCGGATGTCCCCGTTCAGCAGGTCGCGGGTACCGTCCTCGATGAGGTACTCAGAGACCGTGCCGTCGGCGGCCGTCACCATCGTCGTGATCGGGCCGTACAGCACGTAGCCGGCGGCGACGATCGCCGAGCCCGGAGCGGGGATCTCCCGATCATAGATCCCGACGATCGTCCCCATGCCGTTGTTGGACTTCAGGTTCGAGGAGCCGTCCAGCGGGTCGCAGGTGACGTGATAGGCCGGCTGCGCGCCTGCGTCGGCGGTTGCGACGTCCTCGCGCTCCTCGCTCGCGTAGGAGGCGATCCCGTCGACGGCGAGCAGCCGCTCCTCGAGCAGTTCGTCGGCGTACAGTTCGGCCGCGAGCTGTTCGTCGCCGCTCGGGTTCTCCTGGTCGTGGTAGGACCGCCGCTGTGCGAACGCGTTGCGGGCGTCGGCCGCCGTCCTGGCGACGGTGTCGAAAACCGCCTCGATTGGGCCTGCCATCAGTGTTCAGCGCTCGGCGGCCGCGAGGGCGGTGTCGACCGACGCTTCCTCGTAGATGACCTGTTCGAGCGCATCGAGGATGCGGGTCGGGTTCTCGCGCTGGAACACGTTGCGGCCGACCGCCAGCCCCGCGCCGCCGGCGTCGATCACGGCCTTGACGTTCTCCAGGAACTCCCGGTCGCTGCGCTTGGAGCCGCCGGACATGATGACTTTCGTCTTGCCGGCCATCTCGACGACGTGCTCCATCGCCTCGCGGCTGCCGGGGTATTTCACCTTCGCGACGTCGGCGCCCAGTTCCAGCGCCTTGCGTGCGGCGTAGGCGATGACGCCCGGTTTCTTGTCGTTTTTCAGTCCCTGCCCGCGCGGGTACGACCACATGACCACGGGGAGGTCGTGCTCGCGGGCCCGCTCGTGGGCGTCCCGGAACTCCTCGGCCATCTCGATCTCGTTGTTCGAGCCGCCGTACAGCGTGAACCCGACGGCGTCGGCGCCCACCTCGGCGGCGTAGTCGACCGACCAGTTGACCGACGAGTCCGGCTCACCCATCCAGAGGTTCGAGGTGCCGTTGAGCTTCGCCAGCAGCGTCACCTCGTCCTCGTAGGAGGGGTAGTACGCCTCCGCGATCCCTTTCTGCACCGCGAGGCTCGTCACCGCCGGGTGCTTGGCGATTTTGAACACCCGCTCGGGGTCCGCACTCTCCGGCACCTCCTCGAAGTCCACCGGGCCGTGCTCCAGCCCGTGATCGTAGGCGAGTATCAACACTTTGCCGTCCCGTGACAGGGGCGTATCGTCGATCGGACGCATTCTACTCGGACATGCGGCAAGTACGGGTAAATGTCTTACTTTTGTCGAACCGATCCGGTCGCAGTCTGGGAAATTTGTATTCGAATACGAGTAACAATCTGGTCACTACGGCGCGGACCTGTCATTCGGTCGTTCGTGATTCGTTACCGCTACGATCAGTCGTCCAGCGCGACCGACGCGAGCAGGGCCTCGAGCTGGATCCGTTCGTTCGCCCCGGCGGTGATCCGGTAGTCGGCTTCGCCGATGCGGTCGAGCAGGCGGACGGCCGCCTCGTCGTCGAGGTCGAACTCCCAGACGGAACGGTGGAGCTGGTCGATGATGTCGCCGCCAGCGATCCCTTCCTCGGTCAGCAACCGGTTCAGCTGTGAGCGCGCCGCGGTGAAGTCGCCGTCGAGCGCGCGCGTGACCATCTCCTCGATGTTCTCGGGTCGGGCGGTCGAGGTGATCTCGAACACCGCCTCCTCGTCGACCACCCGGCCGGTCACGGCGGCGGCCTGTAGCCCGTTGATCGCCGCGCGCATGTCGCCGCCCGCGACGTAGGCGAGCGCGTCGACGCCGTCGTCGGTGACCTCGATGTTCTCCTTCTCGGCGATCTCCCGGACCATCCGTTCGACCGCCTCCTCGGACAGCGGCGCGAAGCGGAACACGGTACAGCGCGACTGGATCGGGTCGATGATCTGCGAGGAGTAGTTACACGAGAGGATGAAGCGGACGTTGTTCGAGAACTGCTCCATCGTCCGGCGGAGTGCTGCTTGCGCCTCGGCTGTGAGCGCGTCGGCCTCGTCGAGGAAGATGATGCGGTAGCTGGGCCCGCCGAAGGAGGTGCGGGCGAAGCTCTTGACCCGTTCGCGGACGACGTCGATCCCGCGCTCGTCGGAGGCGTTCAGCTCCAGGAACTGTTGCTCCCAGTCCTCGCCGTACAGCTCCCGGGCGATGGCGATGGCCGATGTGGTATTGTGCATCACCGTCGGCACTGTCCCTGCAACGTAGTTCCGTGATCCGGGGACGGTGAGATCATACACGCGACGTTGCTCCGCAGTCTGTCGAACCTCAGTGACTTCGTCCAGGTAGAGATCCGCAGTGCTCAAGCGGTGTAATGCGTGGAGCGACTCGAGCGTTTCGAGAGAAGCCATCCGAGCCAGTTCCGTATCGAGTTCTTCGAGTACCGTAGTGAACCGTGGAAGTGACTTGATACTGAAATCATCGTTGGTGAGAAGGTTACGAACGTCCGTTCCTCGCAGGTGCGTTCCATCTGCGATCCGTCGGTACGGAATATGCAACTGATCGATGATTGACTGCAGTTCCGACTGGAGAGTTTCTATCGGGACAGATTCGCTATCAGCGACCGTCTTGAGTAGTCGTTGTACGCGGTTGGCATAGGGTGTATGATCCCCATAGGCATACTTGAGCAGTTTGTTTCCATCGATCCCGACCGTTTCTGACACCTCTTTTCTCACCGCGAGTGGTTCAAGTTCGGATAGCGTTTCTCTGGCTTCCTGAACTGCTTCGAGTTTGTCGGACGCATCTCCGACGAGGTCAGACACGCATGACAGGTACCGTTCTCTCCCCGGCGTTTCCGGATTCAATGTCTCGGGGATATACTCCCTTTTCGTGAGGTAAAGTTGATCGCACAGATCGTCAACCGCTCGCTGTCTCGGGATCGTATCGTTGTTTGGATTTCCTGTTTTGTCCACCGCTTCCGCGAGGGTCGCTGCCTTCTCATCGATGGAAAACCCGACTTTCTCTTGGAATCTTCCCAGGTGGGGTGCACCTGAGACCAATAACGTATGATACTCCCGTTCAATTCCACTCCCGTTCGTTGCAGCTTTCCGTTTCGTCTTTCGTCTGGACGGAATTCCGAACCCCGCGAGCAAGTACGAAAGAAGGGTAATGTGTGAGCCGTTCTTCTGAGTAACTTCAATTATCCCGTTCGACCGGACGTGTGCCTCTGCGTCGAACACCGCCCGCAGGAACCTCCGACGGCTTTCACGGTCAGCTGTGAGGATGGTCGATCCGATACCTGTTCCACCTGCAGCACTCTCGAAGACGTCAAAACAGGATTCGAGATATCCAGTTAGCGTTTTGTTACTGATTGCAACGGACGAAACCTCACCCTCTTCCCCCCGACGCGGTTCGACGGCGAACAGGGATCGGGCCAGTTCGTCGAATCGCTCGATCAGCGTCTCGTCCGTGTTGTAGAACTTGAGACGGCCGCCATCGATTCGGGCCTCGCTAATGGCCAATCCGACAAACTCCGTTAACTCCGGTGATAACGTCCAGGGCGGCTCGATTCGACCGGACTTTCGATTGTTCGTCCGTGTCACGTGTTCGATGGCTTCGACATTCCGCCGGAGCTCCTCGCGGGAGACACCGAGTTTACGGAGATATGCAAGCGAACAAACTGTGCTGCATCGATCGAGGTTTTCGTTTCTGAACTCCCGCTCGGCAGAACGGATCGTTTTACGTGGAGTGTCCAGCGTTTCGTCTATTTCGTCGACACTCTTCCCGGCACGGAGACGGCCGATGACCTCTTTTTTCGTGCCAACGAGATTTTCCTCGAAGGGGATGTCGTGGCGGTCGGCGAACGCCGGGCTGACGTGTACGAAGGTCCGGGCACCATGCATCTCCGAGATCCAATCGACCTTCTCGTCAGTGTCGGGGAGAGGAGCTGACAGCGGACGCACGATCCGAGCCCCGGCATCGATCTCCGAGGCCTGTTGCCACGTCAGGCCATCCCCCCCAATGACGAGGAGTTTGTGCTCCGGCGTCACGGTGAGAGATGCGCCATCGCGCGTTTCCACCTCCACGAGTTCATCCGCTTCCCGTCCGAACACGTGAGACGGTTCGGTGTACTCGAACTCGCCGTTCCTGTTAAACGTGAGTATCTCCAGGCCCTCGCTTTCGCTGAATCCGTCAACGCTTCCGACGACTTCCCCCATCCGGACTAGACCGTTGTCAGTCAGTACTGGAGTTTCGCCAGTTGCACATTTTCCCACGCCGGCCGGCCCCGCGAACAGCATGTGGTTGAGGTCGTCGCGCTCGACGTAGCTTTTCAGCCGCTCGATGATGGCCTCGTGGCCGACCACCTCGTCGAGCGTCTGCGGGCGGTACTTCTCCAGCCAGATCTCCTCGCGGCCTCCCGTCGCCTGTTCGGCCTCGCTCATGGGGGATGGAACGGAACGGCGGGTGATAAACTCCCCGACACCGGCCCAGCACCCGGGCCGTCAGGTCGCCGCCACGGTGGACAACGACACCCTCAAGCCCGGCGAGTCGTACCCCCACACATGGCGATCACGGTCGAACTCGTCGGCGAGGGCACGCGGGAGGTCGACCCCGACGGCGACAGCTACGCGGACCTGCTCGCGCCGTTCGACGTGAGCAGACACGAGGTGTCGATCCTCGTCGACGGGACGCCAGTCCCGGAAGACCAGCCCGTCGACGCCGGCGTCGACCGCGTCCGGGTCGTTCGGCTCATCAAAGGGGGGTAGCAGGTGGGCGCGGACGGGTCGGTCGCGGTCAGACCGACGAACTGCCGGCCGTCTGCAACGTCCTGGATGGCGAGGAGATCCTGGCGGTCGCCGTCCGGAGACGCCGCCGCGGCCAGGGGATCGGCAGTGCGCTGGTCGAAGCCGCACTCGAAGATCGCGATGAGTTAGTCGCCGGGTTCGACGACCGGTTCGACCAGCTCGCGGCCGGCGTCGAGCAGCTCGGCGACGCGGCCCTCGCTCGTCGCCTCGGCGTAGACGCGCAGCTTGGGCTCGGTGCCGGACGGCCTCACCAGCAGCCAGGTCCCGTCCGCCAGCGTCAGTTTGAAGCCGTCGACGGTGTTCACGTCGGCGACGGACTCCCCGGCGAACGTCTCCGGGAGGCCGTCTTCGAGCGCGTCGATGGCCGCGGCTTTCGCCGCGTCCGGGCAGTCGAGGCTGATCCGGCCCTGATAGATCTCCCCGTGGGCCGCAAAGAGGTCGTCGATGCGTTCGTCCAGCGGGCGGTCGGTCTGTGCGCCGGCCAGCAACAGGGCGAGCAGCACGCCGTCCTTGTTGCGGAGGTGGGCCGTCACGCCGTAGCCGCCGCTCTCCTCGCCGCCGACGAGGGTTTCGTGCTCGCCCATCGCCGCGGCGACCCACTTGAACCCGACCGGTGTCTCGTGGACTGAGCGGCCGTGGGCGTCCGCGATCCGGTCGACGAGGCTGCTCGTCGAGACCGTCCTGACCACGTCGCCGTCGTCGGATTCCAGCAGGTAGTCGTACAGCAGGGCGAGCACGACGTTCGGATCGAGGTAGCCCCGCTCGGGGGTCACGACGCCGACGCGGTCGGCGTCACCGTCGTTGATGAACCCGAGGTCGGCGTCGCCCTCACGGACAGCCTCGCGGACTGCCCCGGCGCGTTCCGGACTCGGTTCGGGACCGGCGCCGCCGAACGTCGGGTCGCGGTCACAGCGGAAGCGCGTCACCGACGCGCCGGCGCGCTCGAGGAGGGCGTCGGTCACCCCGCGGCCGCTGCCGTGGATGGCGTCGTAGGCGACCGTCACCCCGTCGAGCGTGCGGTCGACGAACGCCAGCGCGTGATCGGTGTAGGTGTCCACGAGGTCCTGTTCGTACACGCTGCCGTACTCGGACTCGGGGGCGGGGTCCGGTGACGCGAGGCGGGCTTCGAGCGCGTCGGTCACCTCCGGGAGGGCGGGCGCCCCGTCCGCCGGGAGAAACTTGACGCCGTTGTACCCTGGAGGGTTGTGGGATGCCGTGACGACGAGGCCGCCGGCGTACTCCCCCGTCGCGACGGTCCAGGCGAGGACGGGCGTGGGGCAGTCGCGGTCGGCGACGATCACGTCCCGGCTGTTCGCGGCCACGACGCGAGCGAGTTCCTCGGCGAACTCCCGGGAGCGTTCCCTGGCGTCGTAGCCGATGGCGACCGGACCTCCGGCGTCGGTGTCGTCGAGGTACGTCGCGACGGCCTGTCCGACCATGCGGACGCGGTCGGGCGTGAACAGCGACAGTTCCGCTCGCCACCCGTCGGTTCCGAAGCTGATCGCCTCGGCCGCGTCGTCGGCACTCACCATGCCGGATGATGCACTTGGCGGGTGAAAAAAACTCCCATGGCCCGCTGGTCGGGAGATCTGGGGTGGCCGCGCGCGGACACAGGGGGTCGGCGGCGCGTGCGAGCCGCGAGCGGCCGTGGACGCCAGTCTACCCGGCGCCCGTCGGGGTTAGCCAGGGTGGGGTCCGCGGAGGCAATGCGCTCCCGTCAAGCGTTACGTGCACGCTCCTTGGCGACTTCCGCGATTCCGGCGTTTGCCGAACAGCTCGGACACGCGCGGATGCGCCCGACCTTGTCGGCGAATACTCGGGCAAACCTGTCGGAGACGTGCGCGCCACAGTGATCGCATCTTGGCATCGTCAGTCGGCCGGCCTCCTTCGCCGGCATGTACACCTTCGACGGGTACGTAAATACGCTTAGTGCCTACCTTGTAAGGTATCCGCAGACGGAGTTGTTTTGCGATCAGTCCGGCCTGTGCTCCGGCGGTAAAGCCGGCGTCGACGTTGACCAGCGTCAGGGCGGTACAGGACTGACACATCCCGGCCAGCGCCGCTCCTCCCTGTCCGCCGTAGCCGTAGCCGACCGAGGCCGGCACGCCGATGACGGGCACGTCGACCAGGCCGGCGACGACCGTCGGCAGCGCACCCTCTCGCCCGGCGACGACCAGCAGGACGTCGTGCTCCCTGAGGTCTGGGAGGCGGTCGGTCAGGCGGGTCAGCGCCGCGACGCCCACGTCGTCGATCCGTGGTTTCCAGGCTCGTCTTCGCCAGCGTGGCGATCTCCGCCGTCGTCTTGCCGGCTGCGAGCACCGCTTCGGGGACGCCGCTGCGGTCTTCCCGGGCCGCGTCGAACCGGCCGGCCTCCGTCGTCGCGTAGCCGCTGAGCGCCGCCTCGGCGGCCTCGGGGCTCATACTGGTGGCTGTAAGTACGTGAAAACTCGAATTGAGAATTCAGGCGGAACGGGTCTGTCTCCGCAGATAGACAGCCAGACGTGATTCAGTTACGTCATGCCGTCCTAACTCCCGTTGTTCGGGCCATGACACAGCCGATGGACTATCCTGGCACTGGACGGAGTCACGTCTGGCTGTCTAGCAGAGACTGGCGAGTAAACGAATTCTCTCGAACTGTATTATGGCAGACCTGATTGTCAAAGCCGCTGTGAAAGAAGAGCTCGATGAGATGAACGTCGCGTCGGACTTCTACGGCGCGCTCGACGACCACGTGGAGGAGCTGCTCGAGGACGCCGCTCGACGCGCCGAGTCCAACGACCGCAAGACAGTCCAGCCGCGCGACCTGTAAACAGCCAGTTCTTCCGGTGGGGGTCGGTGCCGGGGGTACCGACCGCTCCCACTGGGTTCCCGTCTTCAGACCGATCTGACCTCGACGCCGTCGGCAGTCCCGGCGTGGATTTCGTCGGCGACGTCGACGAACAGCCCGTGTGCGACGACGCCGGGAATCGACGCGAGCGACCCGGCGAGGCCCTCCGGGTTCTCGATGGGGCCGAACGCGCAGTCCAGCACCAGGTTCCCGTTGTCGGTCACCACCGGGCCGTCCTTGCGCCGGGCCGCCCGGAGGTCGGTGTCACCACCCAGCCCCGCGACCGCGTCCGCCACGGGGCTGCGTGCCGACGGCAGCACCTCGACCGGGACCGGTTCGTCGAGCACCTCGGCCTCCTTGCGTGGGTCGACGACGACGAGCAACCGGTCGGCAGCAGTGTCGACGATCTTCTCGCGGGCGTGGGCGGCCCCGCCGCCCTTGATCAACTGCCCGTCGGCCACCTGGTCGGCGCCGTCGATCGCAACGTCCGGAGTCGCAACGTCGAGCGAGGTGAGCGGAATGGTGGCCTCGCGGGCGAGTTCGCGCGCCTGGAACGATGTCGGGATACCCTCGACGTCCAGGCCGGCGTCGACGCGCTCGCCCAGCCGTCGGATTGCGTGTGCTGCCGTACTCCCGGTGCCGAGGCCGACGACGGTCCCGTCCTCGACAGCTTCGGCGGCGCTCCTGCCCGCGCGCCGTTTCGCGACCGTGATGTCCTCGCCCATGGATCGCTCTCCTCCCGGATTCACGTTAAGGCTTCTGCTCGGAGTGGAGGTGATTGTTTCATAGTGATTATTGTGAGTCGTTACGGGATCGACCGCATGACTGCGTGCGGTCGACCCGGTAAAC
>PXSF01000121.1 GCA_003022845.1 Halobacteriales archaeon SW_10_66_29
CCTGGGGGAGATGCTCGAGGTCGAGTTCGACATCAGTGTTCACGATATTCTCGCGGGCAGCTCGACAGTCAGCGCGGCACTGACAGACGCGTCCGGCGGGATCACCGTCATTCCCGGCGAGCAGAGCCTGGAAGCGTTCGCCGAGGCCGACCCCGCCAAACTCCGGAAGGTGCTGAAGACACTGCGCAACACCTACGACGTCGTGCTGGTCGACACCGGTGCGGGCCTCAGCCACGAGACGACGGTCCCCCTGGGGCTGGCCGACGGCGTCCTCCTGGTGACGACCCCCGACGAGGTCGCGGTCAGCGACACCGGCAAAACCGCGGAGCTCGCGGACCGCGTCGACGGCACTGTCATCGGGACGCTGGTGACGCGTGTCACGCGCGAGACGGACGTCCAGACCATCGCCGATACCCTCGACTCCCCGCTGCTCGGCGTCGTCCCCGCCGACATCGACGCCGCGGGCAGGGAACCGCTGGTGATCAACGCCCCGGAGAGCCACGCGGCGGACGCGTACCGCCAGCTGACCGCCTCCCTGCGGCCGGTGTTTTTCGAGGGCGCACCGGGCGACAGCGTCGAGCGCGTCTTCGACGAGGAGTGGTTCGCCGAAGAAGAAGAGGCGGACGAGGCGGACGAGGAGGACGCCGAGGAGGAGGAGGATTCGGGCATGTTCGGCGGCCTGTTCGGCTGACTGTTCGGCTGACGGGGGTGGGACGCGGTCCGGCGCGTCGGCCGCCGCTCACATCGACTCTGGCGCGGCGACGCCGAGGACATCCAGCGCGTTAGCGATGGTCGTCTTGGCAGCGACTACCAGCGCCAGGCGCGCCCGGCGGGTGTCGGCGTCGGCCGCGTCGACGACCGGACACTCCCGGTAGAAGGCGTTGAATGCGTCGGCGAACTCGCGCGTGTAGGTCGCGACGACGTGCGGGTGGAGCTCCTCGGCAGCCTCCTCGACGACTGCCGGGAACCGTGCGATTTCGCGCAGCAGATCGCGCTCGGTCCGGTGGGAGAGGCGTTCGGCGTCGACCTCGTCCAGATTCGTTTGGTCGACGTCCGCCTCCGAGAGAATCCCCGCCGCGCGCGCGTGGACGTACTGCACGTACGGCGCGCTCTGGGCCTCGAAGTCCAGGGCGCGCTCCCACTCGAAGGTGATCGCCTTCGTCGGCTGTTTCGATACGATGTCGTAGCGGACGGCGCCGATGCCGACCTGGTGGGCGATCCGCTCGACGTCATCCTCGGTGAGGTCGTCGTTGCGGATGCGGTCGCCCATGCGCTGTTCGACCTCCTTGCGGGCGCGGTCGATCGCCTCGTCGAGCAGGTCGTCCAGGTCGATGCCGGTCCCCTCGCGGGTACTCATCCCCCCGCCGCCGGGGAGGTTCACCCAGGAGTAAAACACCTGGTCGAGCTGCTCGGTGTCGTGGCCCAACAGCTCCAGGGCGTACCGGAGCTGGTCGAAGGTGAGCTGGTGGTCCTCGCCGATGACCGTGATCGCGCGGTCGAAGTTCTCGAACTTCCACTCGTGGTGGGCGAGGTCCCGGGTCGTGTACAGCGAGGTGCCGTCCGACCGGAGGAACACGAACTGTTTCTCGACGCCGAACGCCGAGAGATCGAGTTGCCAGGCGTCGTCCTCGTAGACTGACTCGTCCAGTTCCTGCAGCCGCTCGATCACGTCGTCGGTGGCACCGTTGCGCATGAACCGCGTCTCCCTGACGAACTCGTCGAACTCCGCGGGCAGGCGGGCGAGACACTCGCGCATTCCGCCGAGCACCTGGTCGACGACCTCCCCGACGCGCTCGTAGGTCTCGTCGTCGCCGGCTTCGAGCCCCTGCATGATCGCCTCGATCTCGGCCTCGGCCTCGGCGACCGCCGCCTCGTCGGCCTCCTCCAGGTACGCGTTGCCTTTCCGGTAGTAGCGCACGAGGTCGTACTCCGCGCGGTCGCGCTCGGGCTCGGGCAGGTCCGACTCCTCGAACCGTTCGTACGCCCAGGTGAACACCGCCATCTGCCGGCCGGCGTCGTTGACGTAGTAGTGGCGCTCGACGTCGTAGCCGGCGTACTCGAGGACGTTCGCGATGGCATCGCCGATGATCGGGTTGCGTGCCCGACCGACGTGGACCGGGCCGGTCGGGTTGGCGCTGGTGTGCTCGACGACGACGCTCGTCTCGCGGTCGTCAAGGTGGCCGTAGGCCCGGTCCTGGGCGGCCCCGACCGTGTCGGCGAAGTACGCTTCGGAGGGGTAGAAGTTCAGGTACGGGCCGGCGGTCTCGACGCGATCGACGTACCGGCAGCCCCCGGCGTCGACCGCGTCGGCGAGTTCGCCCGCGACCTGCGGCGGCGGCGCGCCCGCCTCCCCCGCCAGCCGGAAGGCGACGCTCGACGCCAGCGCGGCGTCGAACTCCTCCGGCGGACGCTCGATTCCGACGTCGTCGGTCGCGTAGCCCAACTGCGAGAGGGCGTCCCGAAGGGCGTCTGCGACCTCCGCACGCATCGCGAGATACATACCCCCGCTACTGTTGGCGGATGTTTAGGGATAACGGGTTGCAGTTGGAGTCTCGATAGTTCAAATTGCAATGGAATTACAACGGAGTTGGAAAAGAATATGTCCCGAGTTTGAAAAATCATTATCCCGGTGGCAGTCGGATCCACAAATAAGCATGAACTCTGGCAAGTGGCCGCTCGTCGCGGTCCTGATCGTGGCGATTGCGGTTCTCGTGGTTGTGCGCCGGCGCGGGGGCCGCACAGAGCCGACAGTTGGGGGAGGGACGGACAAATGAGAGCCCAAATGCGTTCTGCACTCCGCGCACTGACAGGGAAGCAGGCAGTGACTTCGCTACTCGCCGGCATTGTGGCGGTCGCGGGATCGTACGCCGCCGCCGGGTTCACAGAGGAGTTCACCTTCACGCCGGTGTCGGCGGTCGTCGTCCACTACACGCCCGGCGTCATCATCAACACGACGCTGGACGTGTTCGGCGACCTCGGGCAGTACATCAACATGGCGTTCACGCTGACAGTGACGGTCGCGCTGTTTACCGTCCTGATCGGGATTGCGCTGGAGATCGGACGGCGGTTCAACGGCCGTGGCGTCGCGGCGTTCGGCGCCGTGTGGCTGGCAGCGTTCCTCCTCACGCGCGCGCCGCTGCTCTCGCTGGGCGCCGCGGTCCCGGCCGCCGCTGTGGTCGCGATGACCTACCGGCCGTGGCAGGGTCGCGAACCCGCCGACAGTACGGGCCGCTGGCCCGACGAGGACCGCCGCGAGATTCTCGGGACGGGGCTGGGCGTGGTCGGCTTCGCCGGCGCGTCGTACGTCGCCGGGAGCTACCGGACGCCGGAGCCCGACACCACGCAGCTCGTCGAGGAGGACACCCAGACCGAGGCCGATCAGCTCGTCGCGGAGGCGGAGGGGAAGGCGTTCGATCTGCCGGGCAGCCCGGACCTGCTCAGCGACGTCGAGAACTTCTACAACGTCGATATCGCGACGGTCGCGCCCCGGATCGACGCCGAGAGCTGGGAGCTCACCGTCGACGGCGAGGTCGACCAGGAGCTGTCGATCGACTACCAGCAGCTCCAGGGGATGGAGTCGGAGACGCAGTATAGCACGCTCCGGTGCGTCGGCGAGGACCTCAACGGGGCCAAGATGGACAACGCGGTCTGGACCGGCGTGCCCGCAACCGAGGTCGTCGAGCAGGCCGGCGCCGCCACCGAGTGGGTCAGGATGCACGCAGACGACGGCTTCCACAACACCATCCCGATGGAGGTGTTCGAGCAGTCGCTGATCGTCTACGGCATGAACGGGTTCGAACTGCCCCGCGACCACGGCCACCCCGTTCGCGTGATCGTCCCCGGTCACTGGGGCGAGGTCAACGTGAAGTGGCTCACGCGGATCGAGTTCACCGACGAGGACGTCGAGGGCTACTGGGAGGAGCGCGGCTGGGAGGGCACCGGCGAGGTCAGCGCCGTCGCAAAGCTCTGGACGACCGAGCAGACCCGGGATGGCGTGCTGCTCGGCGGGCAGGCGTACGACGGTCACGACGGCGTCTCGGCCGTGGAGGTGTCGCTGGACGGCGGCGAGACCTGGAACGACGCGGAGCTGACCGAGCGGCTCTCGACGGGCGACGGCTGGCGGCAGTGGCGCTACGAGGCCGACGTCGAACCCGGCGAGTACGATGTCGTCGTCCGGGCCATCGACGACAACGGCGAGGTCCAGGAGCGCGAACCGAGCGACGCCTTCCCGGACGGCGCGACTGGCTGGGTCAGCGACACGGTGACGGTGGCGGAAGCATGATCGCCGGTGTACGCCGACGCAAGAACAGAAAACCCATTACAGTCCGACGAGAGACGCGACCAGGAGGACACTGATGGCGTTCTGGATGGGATCGGCAGTCGGGCTCGCGGCGATCAACCTCGCGTTGCTCTCCATCCTGGGCTCGATCTGGCTGTCGAACTACCGCAAGTTCGGGACGAACCTGCTGCTGGGACTGCTGCTGTTCGCCGGCGTCCTGGGCGCCGAGAACGTCATCGCGATCGGCGCGTATCTCTCGACGGGGATGGTGTACGGCGGCGGCAGGACCGCCATGTACGCCGTCGTCGCGCTCCGCGGGCTCCAGTTTCTCGCACTGGTGTTTCTCACCGCCGTGACGGCAAAATAGCGCCGCTCGCCCGCGTTCTTTCCAGTTACCGGACGGACACGGACGTGAACAGCAGCAGGGCGACGAACTGGAGGCTACGCAGCACGGCGATCAGATTTCGGACGAACGGATCGTCGACGTACAGCGTCTCCATCGTCGCGACGTAGAAGTACAGCGCCACAGAGCTTTCGAGCAGCATCACCAGGATGAACGCGACCATCCCGAGGATCAGCGGCGTCCGTACCGAGCGATACTCCCGGATCCAGACGCCGGCCAGCACGACGAGCAGTGCGGCCGAGAGCGCGGACATCGCGGCGGCGATGGTGAGTGCTGAAACCATTATATCTGCTCCAGGATGCTTTCGAACTTCTCGCTGTGGTGGTCGAACTGGTCGGTCAGGAAGTACAGTTCGCCGTAGTCGGTCCCGCCAGGCTCGACGACGTCGTGCTCCTCGAGCATCTCGAGATGGTGGCGGACGGTGTTGTACTCGACGTCGAGTTCGTCGGCGAGCTGGTTGGCGTTGCGGGGCTGTTCCTGGAGAAGGCGGATGATCCGTGCGCGGTTCTCCCCGCCACGGGAGCCAGCGATCAGATACCACAGCGCCTTCTCCATGCACCGGACCGTAGAGGGGGATTCACATAAAGCGGGTGGATTCGGTACGATTCGCCGTCCGCCCGCCGTCAGTCGATGAAGTCGGGTTCGACGCGCTTCTCGTCGACCTCCGCGCGGAGGTGGTCGACGAACGCGTCGACGTCGACATCCTTGGCCTCGTTCTCGAAGCGATCGCGTACGGAGACGGTGCCCGCTTCCTCCTCGTTGTCGCCGACGATCAGCATGTAGGGGACGCGGTCGTCGTGTGCCTGCTGGATCTTCTTGCCGACCGTCCAGGAGCGGTCCTCGATCTCGACGCGGAACTCGCCGAGGTCGCGGTTCGCGAGCCGCTTGGCGTAGCCGAGATTGTCGTCGGAGACGGGGAGGATTCGTACCTGCTCGGGGGCGACCCACGTCGGGAAGTCCCCGCCGAAGTGCTCGATCATCACGCCCATGAACCGCTCGAAACTCCCCAGCAGCGCGCGGTGGACCATCACCGGCCGGTGCTCCTCGTTGTCCTCGCCGGCGTAGCTGAGGTCGAGCCGTTCGGGGATGTTGAAATCCAGCTGGACGGTGCCGATCGTCCACTCGCGCCCGAGCGCGTCGCGGGCGTCGAGCCCGATCTTCGGCCCGTAGAACGCTGCCTCACCTTGCTCGACGTCGTACTCCAGGCCCAGCGACTCCAGGGCGTCACGGAGCGCTCTCGTCGCATCGTCCCAGATTTCGTCGCTGCCGACGGCGTTGTCGCCCTCGGTTTCGAGCTTGTACAGCACCTCCAGGTCGAACAGGTCGTAGATCTCCTCGATGATCTCCAGGGTGCCGGTGATCTCCGCCTCGATCTGGTCGCGGCGGATGAACGCGTGGCCGTCGTCCTGCGTGAGCCCGCGCACGCGGAGGAGCCCCGAGAGTTCGCCGGACTGCTCGTTGCGGTAGATCGTCCCGAACTCCGAGAAGCGGACCGGCAGGTCCCGGTAGGAGTACTGCCCCTCCTGGTAGATGTGGGCGTGGTTCGCGCAGTTCATCGGCTTGAGGCCGTACTCGGTGTCGTCCTGTTCCCAGGCGAACATCTCGCCCTCCTCCTTGAACGCGTCGTAGTGGCCGGTGGGCTTCCACAG
Organism: Halobacteriales archaeon SW_10_66_29; assembly: GCA_003022845.1. GTDB lineage: Archaea > Halobacteriota > Halobacteria > Halobacteriales > Haloarculaceae > Halovenus. Next base: position 6,332 of record PXSF01000121.1, read on the forward strand.
CTCGGCCTTGTTCAGTTCGGGGGTCCAGACCTCGTCGTAGCCCAGTTCCTCGTTCTTGGTGTGGATGTACTCCTCGAGTTCCCGGCGGATCGTCATGCCGTCGGGGTGGAAGTGGGCACAGCCTGGGGAGTGGCCCGGCACGGAGAACAGGTCCATCTCCTGGCCGATCTTGCGGTGGTCGCGCTTCTCGGCCTTCCGCCGGCGCTCGCGGAACGCCTCGAGGTCGGCCTCGCTCTCGAAAGCGGTGCCGTGGACGCGGGTGAGCTGTTCGTTGTCCTCGTCGCCGCGCCAGTACGACCCCGAGATGTCGAGCAGTTCGACCGCGCCGATCTCGCCAGTCGACTCGACGTGGGGCCCCTCACAGAGGTCCTGCCAGTCGTCCTGGACGTAGAAGGAAACCTCCTCCTCGTCGGCCGCCTCGGTTTCGAGGATCTCCTGCTTGTAGGGGTTGTCGGCGTAGCGTTCGAACGCCTCCTCGCGGGAGCGCTCGACGCGTTCGAGCTCGGAGTCGGCCGCGATGATCTGCGCCATCTCGGCCTCGATCGCTTCGAGGTCGTCCTCGTCGAGGTCGACGCCTGTGACGTCGTAGTAAAACCCCTCGTCGGTCGGGGGACCGATCGCCAGCTTCGCCTCGGGGTAGAGGCGCTGGAGCGCCTGGGCGAACACGTGGGCCGCAGTGTGCCGCAGGACCTGCAGGTACTCGTCGCTATCCTCGGTGACGATCTCGATTTCGCAGTCCGACTCCAGCGGCGTCACCTTGTCGAGGAGGTCGCCGTCGACGACCCCGGCGACCGTGTCGCTGCCGAGGCCGGGGCCGATCTCGTAGGCAACGTCCTCGACTGTCGATCCGCGCTCTACCTCCATCTCGGAGCCGTCCGGAAGGACGACCGTTACAGTAGACGTTTGGTGTGACATGCGTTGGACCCCCGCGGCGGAGCTGGCTCGCGGTCTGGTGCGTGTCGCTGCTGGTCGGTGCCAGCCGGCGGCAGAACCGGTAGGTGTCTGTCACTCACGCGGGCCTGTAAAACGGACACCTACCATCGTACCCTTCGCTACCCTGTGGGAACGCAAAAAGATTGCGCTCCGTGGCTGTTCGCACGATGGGCCACCAGGGCGGTCACTCGCCGCCGGGGAACTCCTGGAACAGCGAGTCGTAGTCGTCGTCGAAGTCGGCGACCGCGGTGTCGGCCTGCTCTTCCAGTTCCGAGACGCGGTCGACCATCTCCTGGTACTCCTCGCTGTTTTCCAGTTCGGAGGGCGTCTTCTCGGCCTCCAGCGTCGCTTTCTTGGAGGTCAGCGCGAAGTACTCCTGGAGAGTCTCGTCGTAGTCGTTCCGTTCGCGCATCGAGTCGACCGCTTCGGCGAGGTCATCGTGCATGACGGGCTTCGTGAGATAGTCGTCGAACTCCATCGAGACGATGTCGAAGTCGGGGTCGACTGCCGTGACCATGACGACGCGACAGTCCAGGCCGCGTTCACGGACCTTCGAAAGCACTTCGTCCCCCGAGTAGTCAGGCATCTGCCGGTCGAGAAAGACGATGTCGACGTCCTCGTCGGCGTGCTCGAGTGCCTCTTCTCCGCCGTACGCGGTCCTGACCTCGTGGTCCATCTCCAGCCACGTCGTGTACAGGTCCGCGATGTCCGTTTCGTCGTCGACAACGAGTATCGTGAGCTGTTCTTCGGTCATTGCTGCTCCCGTGTAGCCGATCGAAGCGTGACGCGTACCGCGACCCGGGCCGCGCTACGCTCGCAGGCTTCGTGCGTGCCCCCGATACGTCCGCACGCGGGTGGTGACGGGCTCCCGGCTCCCCCCCGGGAGAGGCCGCACGGGCGTCTCGCGCTACGCTGCACATATCCCGTATGGAGGAGTGGAATTAAAATAGTATCGGCCTGCCTGACCGCGGCAATCAACCGTGATACTGCGTCAGACACTGCCTTCTCGCCGGGGGGCGCGCGTGGCTACTGCTCGACTGTCCGTGCGTCTCCCGTGCCTCCGGGAGGCTGTGCGACAGCCTATTGCAGATCCGCTCCTAACGGTGTAGCGTGACACCGGACTCGTCCGACCCGAGCGTGATCGACGCGATCGCCGTCACCGTCGAGGACGTGGTCGCTGCCGTCGAGATGAACCGGACGACCTCCAGGGAGGCAGTGCTCCGGATCACGCCGCCGTTTAGCGGGCGGATGCGGGCGCGCCTGCACGTCGACCAGGGCGAGGAGTACAGCGACGAGCCGGCGCCGCTGCACGTCCCGCCCGAGCGCCTGCTGGCGGACGACGCACCGTCGATTCCGCGACCTGCCGACACCGAGGACGAACTCCGGGCGGACCCGGCTGTCGAGTACACCGTCGAGCGCCACCGCGAGCGTCACGCCGCGGCCCTCGACGAGTGGCGCGCGGCGCTCCCGGAGTCCATCCGCGACCAGGTCAGGTTGAAAACTGCGGCCGGCACTCGTACTGGTGGCTGTAATTCCTTTACTCGCCAGTCTCTGCTCTCTGCGGAGACAGACCCGGTCCGCCTGGATTCTCGATTCGAGTGTTCACGTGCGTACAGCCACCAGTATCAGGTAGTCTCGGTGACGACACTGGGTAATTCACCGAAACCGGAAGAGAAGGACGCATAAAACGTCTCGGTACTTCTAAACCTCTCCTAAAACGTCTCAGGAGTACCCTTACCGGAGCCAATTCCGGTAAAATAACCAAAAGATGACGCAACTCTCGACCGGTTATATGTGGGTATCGGTATATGTACCAGATAGGTGTCCCCGGATGTCAAGTTCATCGATCACGGAACCCCGTTCCCTCGTCGGCACGGTCGACGTAGAGTCTCTCCTGTGGGTGGTCCTCTACCCCATCAAGCGTCTCGCGTTCTGGACGGCCATCGTCCTGCCGTTCCTGCATCTGTCCTTGCTCGCGACAGGGCTCGACTCGCGGTCGAAGGTGCTCGCCTTCTCCGCGCTGGTCGGCCTGAACGTGTGCGCCCTCGTCGTCGGCCAACCCCGCGAGGAATAGTCCCCCGCGTCCGACGCGCGTCCGACGCCAGGGACACTTAATCACACACCGGCACCATGTTTAAAACGGCGGACGTACAATAGCTCGTATGGCCGCTTACGGTCGGCCGTCACTTCGAGACCTGTTCGACGAGGCACCGACCCCGCACATCGCCCACCCCCCGCGAACACACCACCGGGACTTCTACCTCGCCACCGACGGCTCGTTCAGAGAGTCGGGCGGCGGCCTCGGTGCCGTGATCGAGACGCGCGACGGGCAACGGGTCGCACGCCTCTCGATACCGAACGAAGCGCCGGACAACAACGTCGCGGAGTACCGGGCGTTGCACCTCGGGCTGGACGTGCTCTCGACGCGAATCCCCGCGGAGTCGCGGGTCGGCGTCCTGATCGACCACGACCAGCTCGCGGCGAACGTCAACGCCTCGGTGCTCGCCGACCGCGAGTCGCGGTTCGAACTCCCCCACGAAATCACCGTACCGAAGCTGACCGGCCTGCACTGGCGCGGCATCCGCACGCGGCTCCGCGACCTCGGGGAGGTCCGCGCCGCTCGCATCTCCGGCGACCGCAACCCCGCGCACCCGCTCGCGAACGCCCCCAGCGAGTACGCCCACGTCAACGACGAACCCGACCGCTGCGTACTGCCGGAAGCGCCGGCCTCCGAAACGCAGATCCCCCCACCCTCCCGTTCGGACCGCGGGGCTGGCGACTGATACTGGTGGCTGTACGTACGTGAACACTCGAATCGAGAATCCAGGCGGACCGGGTCTGTCTCCGCAGATATACTGCCGGACGTGACTCTGTGACTCCGAGTGCTGCTCGGACTGGGGGTTTTGGGTGTCTCAGATGCTGATAGTGATCATTGGGATTATTTTCGGCACCAC
>PXSF01000122.1 GCA_003022845.1 Halobacteriales archaeon SW_10_66_29
ACCACGAGCTGACGGCGCTGGCGGAGCATCTGGACCGCGTGCACAACGTCCACGTCGCGGCCGACGAGTCCGACGGCGAGGTGACGTTTTTGCGGACGGCCAGGGATGGGCCGACCGACAGGAGCTACGGTATCCACGTCGCGGACCTCGCGGGCGTGCCGGAGCCCGTCGTCGAGCGCTCGCGGGACGTGCTCGACCGGCTCCGCGAGGAGAAAGCCATCGAGGCGAAAGGTGGCGGCGGCGAACCCGTCCAGGCGGTGTTCGACCTCGGGAGCGGGGAGTTCCGCACCGAAGGGGCGTCCCCGGAAACTGCGGACGGAGCCCGCGGCGAGACGGCCGCAGCGGACGGCAGCGGCCAGGGGCAGCCAGCGGACCCCCTGCGGAGTCAGTACGGCGAGGACGCGGGGGACGTGCTCGACGCCCTCGTGGACGTTGACGTCAACGAGACGCCGCCGGTCGAACTGCTGGCGAAAGTCCAGGAGTGGCAAGAGCGCATCGACGGGCCGGAAGATTGACTGGCCCAGTTACTCCAGCGCCTCGTCGATCACGTCGCGGTGTGTGGCGATCGTTTCCGCATCAAACTGCAGCGACGCGTCCCCGGCCTCGACCGAGAGCGTCCCGGAGCCGTCGGCGCTCCCCAGCGTCGTGACGGGCGCGACGCCGTCGAACGCCTCCCTGACAGCCGCCGGATCGGTCGTCTCGACCACGACGCGCCCGGGCTGTTCGTGGAACAGCGCCGCGACCGGATCGTCGGTGTCGAACGACACCGTCGCCCCTGCATTCTCGTCTACCATCTCGGCAAGCGTCACGGCGAGGCCGCCGTGGCTGACATCGTGGGTCGCAAGCGTCGCCTCGTGGTCGGCGACGGCAGCCAGCGTCTCGATCAGCGCCGCCGGGTCCGCCGGCAGGGTCGGGAACCGGTCGCTGCCGCCGGCCTGCGCGAGCAGCTCCGAGCCGCCCAGCCGCGGCTCGGCCTCGCCCGCGAGCGGCAGGTCGCCGACGACGAGCAGTTCGCCCTCCCCCTCCAGGGTGAGCGTCGGGGCGTCGTACCCCTCCTTCGTGCCGACGAGCGCGAGGGTGGGCGTCGGCGGGATGGGCCCGGCGGGGGAGTCGTTGTACAGCGAGACGTTGCCGCCGACCACCGGCACGTCCAGCGTCGCACACATGTCCGCGAGGCCGTCGACGACGGCGGCGAAGCCGCCGTACACCTCGGGTTTTTCGGGGTTGCCGCCGTTGAGACAGTCGACGCCCGCAAGCGGCGTCGCGCCCTTGGCCGCGAGGTTCGACGCGTTCTCCAGGGCGACCGCCCGCGCTCCGTCGTACGGCGCGGCGTCGGTCCAGTTGGGGTCGGCGCCGGCGGCGAACGCCAGCCCGACGCCGGCCTCGCGGACGGCGAGCAGCGCGGCGTCGTCGCCCGGCCGCAGCGCCGTCCGGACCTGGACCTCGTGGTCGTACTGGCGGTACACCCAGCGCTTCGAGGCGGTGTTCGGGCTCGACAGCACGGCCTCGGCTGCCGCGTCGACGTCGACGTCCGGCCTGTCGACGTCGGGTTCCGGCGGATCGTCCATCGGGAGGTCGTTCATCGGCGCGCCGTCGCCGAGGAACTCGGCGTCGACATCGACGACGGTCTCGCCCTCGAACGTGCAGACGTAGTTCCCGTCGGTCACCTCGCCGATGACCGAGCAGCCGAGGTCGTACCGGTCGGCGACCGCCCGGATGCGGTCGACGTCGCCCGGCCGGACCTCGTAACACATCCGCTCCTGAGACTCAGAGAGGAGGATCTCCAGCGCGTTCATCCCGGGTTCGCGCTGGTGGACGGCGTCGAGTTCGATGCTCGCGCCCAGGCCGCCCTTGGCGACCATCTCGCTGCTGGCGCCGCCGAGGCCGGCGGCCCCGAGGTCCCGCGCCGACGCGATCAGGCCCTCGTCCAGGAGCTGTTCGTTGGCCTCGATCAGGAGCTTCTCGGTGTAGGGGTCGCCGACCTGGACGGCCGGGCGGTCCTCGGTTTCGGCGTCCGCCGAGAGGTCCTCGCTGGCGAAGGAGGCGCCGCCGAGGCCGTCGCGGCCGGTCGCGTTCCCGACGAGCACGAGCGCGTTGCCCGGCTGCTGGGCGGTGGCGGTCACCAGCCTGTCGGGGTCGTCGACGAGGCCGACGCAGGCGACGTTCACCAGCGGGTTGCCCTCGTAGTCGTCGTGGAACGCGACGCTCCCCGTCACAGTGGGGACGCCGATGCAGTTGCCGTAGTGGCTGATCCCCTCGACGACGCCCTCGAAGAGGTACCGGGAGTGATCGCGGTCGAACTCCCCGAAGTACAGGGAGTCGGCGAGCGCGATCGGGTAGGCACCCATCGAGAGCGTGTCACGGACGATGCCGCCGACGCCGGTGGCGGCGCCGTCGAACGGGTCGACGTAGGAGGGGTGGTTGTGGCTCTCGATCCCCATCGTGACGTACGCCTCGGACTCGCCGTCGGCGGCCGGCAGCGAGACGACGGCGGCGTCGTCGCCAGGGCCGACGACCACCTGCTCGCCCTCGGAGTCGAAGGCGCTCAGGGTAGGCACAGTGCTCGCTCCAGAGGTTCTCGAAGAGGGCAGCCTCCGCGGCCGTGGGCTCCCGGCCCAGTTCCTCGACGACGAGTGTCCGGTCCGAGTCGGCAAGCGTCATTTGGGCCACCTTGCGCGAGGGCGGCTAAATCGCTTTCCATGCGCGGGCAGGGCCACAGGCGGGGACTGCGGGAGAACAGCCAGGGAACGACGCGCTGCCGAACCAGTCAGGGGAGGTTGCAGGTCACGTTCGGGTCGTCGGCCGGGATCGCCGTCTCCTCTTTCGGGATCCGCGAGAGCGGTTCGCCCGGCCCGACCAGCACCGGCCAGTGGTCGTCCTTGATCGGCCACAGCGGCGCGATCGTAACTGTCGCGCTCGTCTGCTCAGATCGACGACTCGTCGAAGCTGGAGCCGATGCGGTACGGCGACTCCTCGTCCCCGTCGCCGTCGAGTTCGTCGAGGTGGACGATGTCCTCCTGGTCGTGCTCGTCGAGTTCCTGCCGGAGTTTCGTCACGTAGCGCTTGTGCTCTTCGAGCTGTTCGCGCAGGTGTTCGGCCTCCAGTTCCAGGCGCTCGTGTTCGCGGACGAAGCTCTTGGGGACTTTCACTTTCGGCGGGAAGCTCTCGCTCGTGCTCGTGCCGTCGGCGGACTCGCTGACCTCGTGTTCGGGAACGACCTCGACCTGACCGCCGTGGGCAACGAGCATGTCGACGTAGTCCCGGAAGACCGCCGAGAGGGAGATGTCCCGCTCCTCCGCGATGTCGCGCAGGGTCTCGAACTTCTCCTGGCTCACGCGAAAGGAGATGGTCTTGTTCTTGTTACCCATGGTTGATACTATGTTGTCGGTTCCTCGTATTTAACCGTTTGTCAGACAGTACCCTGTCAGCGACGAACAACGGGGGATCGAGCGGACCGGAGGTTATACGGTCGTTCGTGATTCGTTACCGCGACGGTGTCACAGTTCGTGCGTCACAGCCCGGCAAACGCCCGATATGACGAGGCAGTTCCGAAATAGTCACGAACGACCGTATCAGTCCGCGCTCGCTTCGGCCTGCTCGGTTTCGAGGCTCTCGAGGGCCTCGATCGCGGTCCGGCGGTAGTTCTCCACCGGCCGTTCGTCCTGGTCGTACTGCTCGCGGGCCATCCGGACGTACTCGGTGTCGGTCTCCTCGAACGCCTGGACGCGCTCGATGGTCCGCTCGGCGGTTTCGACGACCCACCGGTCGCGGGTCGCCTCGTCGACGGCCGTGATCGACTCGGGCCTGATCGAGACGTTCACGTCGCCGTCGTCGGTCTCGTAGGTGCGGCGTCGGGCTGGTACTGCCCGGCGTAGGTGAAAAACGTGTCGCCGTTCGGATCGACGACCCGCCCCTGCCAGTATTCGGAGTCCTCGCCGACGTCCTCGGTCTCCGTGAGGGTGCCGACGACGAAGATCCGGTTGACGCGCTGGCCGGTCGGCAGCAGCGCGTACACCGGCGCACGGTCGTCGTCGCTCTCCTTGAACGTGTACGTTGCGTCGTTGAACTCGCGTGCGAAGACGCGGCGCGCGACTTCGCGGGTCGGTGTCGCTGCCATTTAGATCGACCTCGCTTTGATGAGGACGGCTTCGGGATCGGTCGTCTCTGTGATGCGCTCGAACTCGTCGGCCAGGACGTACCGGCCGAACGTCGGTCCGACGACCCGGTAGTACCGGCCCAGCACCTTCTCGTGCATCTCGTCGGCGACGACCGACGTGTCCAGGGCGTCCATCGCCATCTCCTGGGCCTCCTCGAGGCTGATGCCGGTCACGGCTTCGGTCGCCTCGCGGTCGAAGATCACCTCGTGGACGTCCATCCCGTCGTCGATGACGGCCTTGATCCGGAGGTCGAACTCGCCGTCGACCTCGCCGTGCTCCGAACAGCGGCCGTTCTGGAGCACGCGCGTGCAGTCCTCGTCGGGGCAGCGCTTGATCAGCCCGGAGCCGGACTGGATGTCCACCAGGGCGCCCTCGATTTCGACCTCGTCGTCGCCGACCTCCATCTCCTCGTCGAGCTGTTCGATGGTCGTCGTGCGGTTGAGCTTCACCGAGAACTGGCCCTGGTACTCGTCGGTGACGACGTTGCGCAGGTCGTACACCTCGCCCTCGTCGAGTTCGGAGAGGTCAGACTTGGACCACTTGGTGAACTTGATCGTCCCGGTCTCGTCGCCCAGCAGACCGACCTGGGCGACGGCGTCGCTGCGGGGGTCCCACAGGTCGACGACCTTCGCTTTCAGGTCGATCCACTCCTCGGCGGTGTCGACGTCGCCGACCTGCTTGCGCTCGTTGCCGCCGCCGCCGAGCTGGTCGCGGTCCATCCCGGCCTCGTCGAGGTACGTGTTGATCACGCTGCGGCGGGCCTCGCTCGTCGGGACCTTGTACTCGTTGACCAGCGTGTCGAGGCGCTCCTCGACGTCCTCGACCGTCAGGTCGAGCTGGTCGGAAAACTGTTCCTGTATCTCCTCCGCGTGCGTACGCAAATCTGTTGCAGTCATCGTTCGCTCACTGTCTCCACGTTGTTTTCGGTGGGAGACATACGCCAGTTGGCGCCCGATGGTATAAAAGGTGTCGGAACCGGAGTGAAAGTGTCCACGTCCGTCGGTT
>PXSF01000123.1 GCA_003022845.1 Halobacteriales archaeon SW_10_66_29
GGCGGAGAGCGAGCAGCGCAGCAAGTCCCGGGAGCCGAGCGTGCGGGGGCTTCCCTGCCGAGTCTCAATACTGCTTGCAGTTCTTTTCTCACTCATTAAAGCCCACGAATTGTGACTCCCCGGCGGTAACGAGTCCCAACAATCACTATGAGCGCTACCGGATGGGAACGGAATCACGTCCGGCAGTATCAGCGTAGCCAGGCGATTCCCGGCTGAAATAATATGAATAAGTTACGACGTGGATACGACGAACCGTTCGAGCAGGTTTTCATGAATTCTACCATGGTCATGGGAGCAAATTTTAAATGGGATAGGTCACATATATTCACACAGGAGGTGAAATACGTATGGCCGTGAGTCGCAGCTCCGGACGTGGTCGGAACCGTCTGTCGCCGTATGGGTTTCTCGCGACGTTCTCCAGATACGACCTGCTTCTCGCAGCGATCCCACTCGTGCTCGCAGTCGGACTGTTCGCCGGGATCGTCGTTCCAGTGCCGCTGCACTTCTCGATCGGCAGCGGCGCGCTGGTCTGTAGTTTCTTTCTCGCCGATGCGCTGTACTTCAACCCGCCGACCGACGCGTCAGGCGGATCGTAACTCGCAAGGTCAGGTGGCGGCTTGCACGGAAAACAGTCTGCAGTCCCGCTAGTCCCCTTCCTGCGCGTCCACGACGGCGACGCCGGCGAGGTTCACGATGTCTTTGACCTCGTCGCCGCGCTGGAGCACGTGGACGGGTTTGTCCATGCCGACGAGCATCGGACCGATCGCTTCCGCCCCGCCCAGCCGTTGCAGCAGCTTGTACCCGATATTACCCGCCTCGAGGTTCGGGAACACGAGCACGTTCGCAGGCCCCTCCAGCGTCGAGAAGTCGTAGGAGTCCGCCAGGATGTCCTCGACGACGGCGGTGTCGGCCTGCATCTCGCCGTCGACGGGGAAGTCCACCGCGGGATCGGTCCGCAGCTTCCGGGCGGCCCGCCGCACTTTCCGCGTTCCGGCGTTGTCCACGCTGCCGAAGTCGGAGTACGACAAGAGCGCCGCCCGGGGCTCGATGTTGAACCGGCGGGCCAGTTCGCCGGTATGGCGGGTCACCTCGGCGAGGACGTCCGTCGTCGGGTCCTGATTGACGGTCGCGTCGGCACAGAAGACGACCCGGTTTTTGAACGTCAGCATGTAGACGCCGGCAGCGTAGTCTGCGTCCTCGGCGGTGCCGACGATGCGAAGCGGCGGCCGGAGCGCCTCGGGGTAGTGGTGCATCAGGCCCGTCAGCATGGCGTCGGCGTCGCCCATCTCGACCATGACGCTGCCGAGGTAGTTGCCGTCCTGAATCATGTCCTCGGCCTCGCGGCGGGTGACGCCCTTGCGCTGGCGGAGTTCGTACAGCCGGTCGGCGTACGGATCGAGGTTGTCGCTGTCGGGGTCGACGATCTCGGGGTCGAAGCTCAGGCCGAGCCGCTCCATCGTCTCCCAGATCTCCCCCTGGTCGCCGATCAGCACTGGCGTGGCGATCCCCTGGTCGGTCAGCTGGTAGGCCGCCCGTACCATCTTCTCGTCGTCGCCCTCCGCGAGGACCACCCGCTTTGGGTCGCTTTTGGCCTTGTTCAACACCACGCGCATCATCTCGCGGGACTTGCCCAGGCGGGCTTCCAGCTGCTCGCGGTGTACGTCGGGATCGATCTCCCGGCGGGCACAGCCGCTCCCGATGGCCGCCTGAGCGACCGCCGGCGCGACCTCGAACAGCACGCGCGGGTCCAGCGGCTTCGGAATGATGTACTCCGGGCCGAACTGCAGCGGTTCGTCGCCGTACGCTTTCACCACCGCGTCGGGGACGTCCTCGCGCGCGAGCTCGGCCAGCGCCTCAGCAGCGGCGACTTTCATCTCCTCGTTGATCTCCGTCGCACGGACATCCAGCGCCCCGCGGAAGATGAACGGGAACCCGAGCACGTTGTTCACCTGGTTGGGGTAGTCCGACCGCCCGGTGGCGACGATCACGGTGTCGTCGCGGGCGTCCTTGGCCGCCTGATAGCCGATCTCCGGGTCGGGGTTGGCCATCGCGAACACGATCGGATCCTCGGCCATCGACCGGATCATCCCCTGGTCGACGATGCCGCCGACCGAGAGCCCGACGAACACGTCCGCGCCCGCCATCGCGTCGGCGAGGTCGCCCCCGGGGACGTCGCGGGCGAACTCCCGTTTGAACTCGTTTACGTCGCCGGCCTCCGCCCGCGCCTCGGTGATGATGCCGCTGGAGTCACACATCGTGATGCGCTCCTCGCTGGCGCCCAGCGAGACGTAGAACCTCGCTGAGGCAATCGCGCTCGCGCCCGCGCCGGAGAAGACGATGTCGAGTTCCCCCAGGTCCTTCTCCAGGAGGTCGGCCGCGTTCAGGAGGGCAGCGCCGGAGATGATCGCCGTGCCGTGCTGGTCGTCGTGGAACACGGGCACGTCCATCTGTTCGCGGAGCTGCTCCTCGATCTCGAAACACTCCGGGGCCTTGATGTCCTCGAGGTTGACGCCGCCGAACGTCGGCTCCATGGCGCTGATCGAGGCGATCATCTCGCCCGCGCCGTCGTGGTCGAGTTCGATGTCGAACACGTCGATGTCGGCGAAGCGCTTGAACAGCACGCCCTTCCCTTCCATCACCGGCTTGGAGGCGCCGGGACCGATGTCGCCCAGCCCCAGCGTCGCGCTGCCGTCTGAGACGACGCCCACCAGGTTCCCCTTTGCGGTGTAGCTGTACGCGTCGTCGGGGTTGTCCCGGATCTCGCGGCACGGCGCGGCCACCCCCGGCGAGTACGCCAGGCTCAGGTCCCGCTGTGTGTTTGTGGGCTTCGTCGTCGAGATTTCGATCTTGCCGGGCGGTTCCTCCCGGTGGTAGTCGAGTGCATCCTCGTCGAGTCCCATGGCGGCCAATCCCGTGGAACGACATTAAGACCATCGACTACCTGCTGTCTGGACACCTTTCCCGCACGGAGGAGTGGGCGGTTCCCAGTCCGCTGGAACGAATGACGGGTTTGAAATACGCTCGCGCCCGAGTACCGGTATGCGCCTCTCGTTTCGCCACTACCTGGCGGTGACGACCGCGAGCACGCTCGGGTTGATCCTGCTCGGTGTGTACACCGGGAAGGTCGGCGCGGGGCTGGCCTGCGAGGGCCGGTGGCCGTTCTGCGACGGCTGGCTGGGGCTGTTCCCCGCCACGTGGCCGAGTTTCGTCGAGTGGTTCCACCGGCTGGTTGCGATGGTCGTCGGGTTCATGATCCTCGGGGCCGGCGCAGTCGCCTGGCGCGGTGAGTACGACCGGTACATCCGCTACGCGCTGACGCTGACCATCGTGATGCTCCCGGTTCAGATCATCTTCGGCGCGAACACCGTGCTCAACTTCGGCCTCTGGGCGTCGATGGCCCACCAGATTGCCGCACAGATCATCTTCGGCTCGCTGGTGTTCGCGACGACCGTCGCCTTCTGGTCGGCCAAAAGCCGCCCCGAAACCCAGCCCTCACGGTCCCCGACCCCGAGCAATGCCGACGACTGATCTTCAAAATAATATCGTTGATTATTTGAATATTAAAGTACTAATATAAAACCATGGAACGAAGACAGCTTCTCATTACTGCAGGAACTGTCCTCACATTTACATTCGGTGGATGTTTAGACGCGATAACCGGTGGGGATATCGACGGCGAGATCCGTCCGGACGGCGAACCCGAAACTGTCCCTGCACCACTCGACTGCGACCGGGACGACGTTTCGAGACACACCCGTGGGATCAGGGACGACCTCCGATGGGGGGACACCGACGAGTTCCAACTGCGGATAGACGGCCTCTCGTTCGAGTATGGTGATACCGCGGAGATTACGCTCGGGCACACGGGGTGGGGCAGTGCGAAGACCGGCTCCGCCATGAAATACCTGCTCGAAGTGAAAACTGACGCGGGATGGCAAGACGTCCGGGTCGTACCCGAGGATAGTCCCGGCATCGCTCCACCCGACGAACTGATCGAACACGACTCGACCGAGATATTCACCTGGGAACTGGACCTCACGGAAGCGGGGCTCGCCCGCCCGGCCCCGTTCGAGGAGTACGTTTCCGTCTGCCCGGAGCTACCCGCCGGACGCTACCGCTTCCTCTACTACGGACTCGGCGAAGACGTCGCCGTCGCGTTCGATCTGGAGCGGTAGTCAGACGCGGACGGCAGTGCCACCACTGTCTCATTGTTGTGAGTCGTTACCGCTGTCGACCCATCAGACTCCGGTGTCAGCCCGTGACACTCCCGAGAATGCGATGCGACTCCGAAAATAATCATAAAATCACTATCACATGAAGTCCGACAGCCCCGCCTGCTCGTCGTCCTCCGCCGCCGTCTCCGATTTCGCCTCCTCGTCCGCCACACCGTCGACGGCTTCCTCGCCCGCGTCGGCGGTGTCGTCGCCGCCGACGCCATCGTCACCTGCGCCGGCGTCGCCCGCAGCGTCGGCCTCGTCCCCATCCGATTCCGCCGGCGCTTCCACGCCCGCGCTGCCTTCGAAGGCACCCTGCGATCCCTCGACCGACGCCTCCTCCTGCAACGCCTCGGCGTCCCCGACGATCGACTGCACCTTGTTAGTGGTTTCGCCGCTGCCGGTGACAAAGGAGACGTGTTCGGCGTCGAGGTCGTAGCGAGCCGTCATCGCGACGGTCAGCTCGCGGTTCTTGCAGTGGTGGGTCATCGTCGCCAGGTACGGCAGCACCTCGCGGCGGGCGGTGCTCATGCTGACGCCGTTCGCGTCGGCGATCTTGCGGGCGATGTAGTCGCGCTTGTCCCGGGTTCCCCGCGAGCGCCCCAGCTTCGACCAGTAGCTCGGCGGGCCGTAGCGGGTCCAGCCCCCCTTCGGCTCCCGGCGCGCGGCGGCGACGCCAGCGGTCATGTTGTCGGCGGCGTACCGCCAGAACGAGTAGTTCTGCGTTGCCCGGACGCGCCCGAGCCAGCGGTCGGCGTTGCCCAGGAACTTGAACGCGACCGCGAGTTCCTCGCCGTAGTAGTCCTTGGGCATGTTGTCCTCGATCCAGTTGATGAGGTCGTCCGGCGTCTCGTCGACGTCGTAGCTGGCTTCCAGCGCCTCCTGGGCGCCCGCCTCCTTGATCACCGTATCGAGGTAGTCGAAGACCCCCTCGGTCGTGTCGCGCTCGTCGGTCACGACGTCGTCGGCAGTGAGACGGTCCCGGCCCTCTCCCAGCGCCTGCAGGTCGTTGATCGCGCCCCGGAGGTCGCTGCTGTTCATCTCGGCGATCCGTTCGAGCGCGTCGTCATCGAACTCGATGCCCTCCTTGCGGCAGATGTCCCGGAGGACCGGCCGGATCGACCGCGCGGAGACGCTGCGGAACTCGACGTCCTGGCAGGCGTTGCGCAGCCCATTTGACATCTCGTAGTAGTCGTTGGCGATGAGCACCATCGGCTGGCCGGCCTCCTTGATCAGCGAGGTGACGGCGCGGCTGCCCCCCCGGTCGGCGTTGCCGTGGATGTTGTCGGCCTCGTCCATGATCAGCAGCCGGCGGCCGCCGCTGCCGCCGGTGAGCGTGCCGCTTTTCGCCGCCTCGCCCGCGACCCGCTCGATGACGTCTTTCGTCCGCGAGTCCGAGGCGTTGAGTTCGATCGTCGGCCACCCTTCGTCCGCCGCGAGCGCGTGCGCGGCCGACGTTTTCCCGACACCCGGCGGGCCGTGGAGAATTACGGCTTCCCGGTGGTCCTCCCAGCCCTCGGCCCACTCGCGGAGCTGATCGCGCGCCTTGTTGTTGCCCCGTAGCTCCGAGAGCGAGTCGGGCCGGTACTTCTCCGTCCAGTCGGTCATGGTGGCGTTACGACGGCGTTGGAGACGCCCTGCCCCTGGGTGTCGACTACGCGAGCTACCAACGACCTCGGTGTGAGATTCATCCAGGTGAAAATTCCACAGAGGGAGAGAAAGAAACAAAACGGGTTCCGGCAGTCTGACCCGCAGCACGGCGACCGCAGTGGTCTCACTAGAGGGTCGGTTGAGCGTACCATCACGTGTGACGCTGACGAACAGCAGACTAATGACGCTATCGGACGACAGTAACTACCCTGGGATGGGAACCGACTCGACGGTGATTGCTGTGACCCTGTACCAGGCCGACCACCCACGTCCGGCAGTATGACAGCCTTCTGGATGATACGGCCGAGTCTCACGTGTGATAGCACGACTCCCCGCTCGGACGGCCAGAAGCCGCGGGCCGGACAGCGGACACTCCTCGCCGACAGTTCGCTGTTTCCGGACGTGACGGGAGGAGGCGTGGGACAGCCGTCGGTCGGGTGAATGCCGTTCTGCTCTCCTGAGCGAACGCCCAGTATCGTTCTCTGGAGTTACCCAAGATACAATACTTTCTCACAAAGCAGGGCGAATAAGTGGATTATATACTGATACCTCAACAAAATATGGGTAAAGTTTGGCAAAGCCTCACAATAATTTAAAAATATTAAACACTTTACTGCACCCGGAGAGAGGCACAGTCGTAGGCCGACAGCGGCTGTCGGTGCGCGCCCTGCGGCGCAGAGTGCAGGACGAACGTCGGGGTCGCCACCAACAGCAAGACTGTAAGCCTCGCAATCAACCATGAGACGACGAACTCTCCTGATCGGACTTGGCGCAGCGGCCGGCACCGGAGCAGTGTTCGGGTCGGGTGCCTTCTCGACAGCATCGGCAGAACGACAGATCAGTGTACAGGTTGCCGACGACGCAAACTCGTTTCTCTCTCTCGCGCCGGGCGACGAGAACGGGTCGTTTGCCGACGACTCGGGCGACGCACTGGTGATCGATATCAGCGGCGACGACGGGGCAGGAGTCGGTGTCGACACGGAGTACACCTTCGACGGAATCGTTCAGATTGGCAACAACGTGCCCGACGCGAACGGTTCGAAGTACGTCTGGACGAGCGTCAGCAGTGCCGCATTCGGGGACGACCAGCTATACCTCTACGCCGAGGACCCGGAGACGCCGCTCTCGGACGCCGCGGCACAGGAGGTCGGCCCCGGAGAGTCGCTCTCGGTCGGGCTGTACATCGACACGACCGGAATCACTACCGGCGATTACACTCCGACGCTGACTGTCAAAGCGGCCGACGAGGATCCGGGCGCTCCGAGTGGTGATCCGGGACCGCCCGAGGAGACCATCGATCAGGTGCTGCTCGACTCGGTGTCCAGTCTTCTCGATGCGAACGAGGAGACGCTCACAGATGACTCGCTGATCGCCATTTGGGCGGAGTCGACGGCGTCTAACACCGACGAGGACGGCGACGCCGACGCGGTCGATTACCCGGGTGGGACCGATATTCCGGTCGTCGCCGTCGACAACGGGGTGGTGGGAATTACCGGCCCGTTCGTGTCGACCGACACGGATTTCAGTACGTACGGCAACGAAGAGTTCCTCCTCAACGTCTACGACGACCTGCTCGGCGGTTCCGGGACGATCCTCCACGACGAGGGACACGGCCAGTTCTACACGCTCGCGGCAAACGACGGCGACGACTTCCAGGAGTTTGCCGACTACGTCGAGAACAACGGCTACACCTACGAAGCGACGACTGACATCGTATCTGATCTTAGCGGCGCAGACGCGGTGACAATCACCTCGCCGTCGAACGCGTTCACCGACTCCGAACTCGACGCACTATCGTCGTTCGTCGACGACGGTGGTGCAGTCTTCCTCCACGACCAGTCGGACTTCAGGAACTTCGACGCTACGGCCAACCACAACGGGATCGCCGGCGAACTCGGCGTCGGGTTCCGGTTCAACGACGACCAGGTGACCGACGACACCAACAACGCCGGTCAACCGTTCCGACCAACCACCGAGAACTTCAATCAAGGGGAGTTCCCCGATTTTTTTCTGAACCGTGACGGCCTCGGCCTCGAGCTCGATCCGTCCGAGAGCTACGAGGTGGAGGTTGTCAGCGTCACTGACGGTGACACGGTGGACGTAGCGTTCGACGATCCAGACAACACGCGCGATACGGTCCGGATCGTCGGGATCGACACGCCCGAGACCGGTTCGACCGACGAACGCCTCCAGGAGTACGAGGGTATCGACGACGGCTCTGCGCTCAAGACGGAGGCCGACAACGCGACGAACTACGCCGCCGACCAGCTCGCCGGCGAGACGGTGACGCTCTCGTTCGACGAGGGCGAGGGCTTGCGCGGCAACTTCGGCCGGTTGCTGGGCGTTCTCGAACTGTCCGACGGCAGCGTGTACAACGCGAACGTGATCGAGGACGGCTGGGCGCGGGTTTATGACTCCGGGCTTGGCCAACACGACGCGTACTGGGAACTCGAACAGGACGCTCGCGCGAACGACCGCGGTATCTGGAGCATCTCCGATCCGGCAGCGACCCCGGAGGTCGGCGACGACCCCGTCGAGGAGCTGTTCTTCCCGGAGCCGGTCGAAGTGACGGGGCCCGAGACGCCCGTCCTCTCGGAGAACGGGGAGCCACTCGTGGCGCTCGACACGGACGCGAACGCCGCGGCTATTGGCGGGCCGCTGATCGAGGAAGCGTTCGAGGCCAACGAGGGCGGTCCCGGTATCGACGACTACGGCGTCTACCCGTTCCTGACCAACGTGATCGATGCACTCGGGACCGGAACTGGACCGGTCATCGTCGACGGCGGCCACGGCCAGTTCGCGTCGGACTTCGCCGTCTCGGCCGAGGACACTGCCTACTACCTCCGGTATCTCGAGGGGCAGTCCCCCGGCGACGAGGCGTTCATCGGCCTGGAAGGTGTGGTCGAGGTCGCGAGCGACCCTGGTCCGGACCTGCTCGACGGAAGCGATCCGGCGGCACGGGCGCTCATCGTTTCGACGCCGACGACGGAACTCACGCCAGCGGAACGATCGGAAATTGTCGACTTCGCTAACGCCGGTGGGGCCGTCGTCATGGTCGGGACAGCTGCCGATACCGGTGCGCTCGGGAACTTCGATCCGTTGCTCTCGGATCTCGGCACTGACGTCGGATTCACTACAGATCCGGTCACCGACGCCACGAACAACCTCGACGGCGACCCGTCGAACCCGACGACGACTAACTTCGACGAGACAGGCGGCCTATTCGGCTCGTTCACGCCCGGGAACGGGTCGGTCGCACCGGACGTCACGATCACCGAACTCGACGACGGCGAGGAGTACGTCGTGATTGAAAACCAGGGGTCTACGGACACCGACCTCGACGGCTGGACGCTCTCGGACAGTGACGGTGATGTCTTCGGATTCCCCGCGGACACGCTCAGTCCTGGGGAGACGGCTGTCGTGACGACGACCCAGACCGCCGCCGACGCCCCCCCGGAGACGGACTACATCTACGACTGGGGAAGCCCGGGGTCCAACGGCTACGTGTGGGGGGGCAGCGGCGACACGGCGACCATCTCAGACGCCGACGGGGACGTCGTTGATAGGTTCTCCTACTGAGAGGATGGTGAGTCGGGCAGCCGGCGCGTCCGCTCGCCCGGCCCGAATCTGTTCTGTCCGCCGGCAAAGGGCGGGCGGTTCGCAAGGGTTATGAGTGACAAACCCATTTGTATGGTCGCAATGGCAGAAGGTACGGTCGATTTCTTCAACGACACAGGCGGTTACGGCTTCATCGAAACCGAGGACGCGGACGAGGACGTTTTCTTCCACATGGAAGACGTCGGCGGCCCGGACCTCGAAGAGGGCCAGGACGTAGAGTTCGAAATTGTCGAAGCGCAGAAAGGCCCTCGGGCCGAGAATCTGACCCGCCTGTAATCGGCGGTTCCACGCTTTTTCGACACCCTAACGGAGAGTGATGCGGTTTCCTGCCGCATCCCTCGCAACGCCCTCCACAGTGACGACGCTGCGCTCCGTTCCGCGTCACCAGGGTCGACCCGGCTACTCATACTGGTGGCTGTAATTCTTTTACTCACCTTGCTATTCCACAGAGTCACGTCCGAGAGTCTCAGCCGACGCGTCGAGCGAACTGCTCGCCCGGTAGACGATCTCCATCGGCAACCCTTTCGGGTCCCGGGGCGGATCCGCGGGAAGCGACCGCAGCGATCCCGGCCCGGGGCGGCGCCGCCTGGACCGTCGGCGGTGCGTCGGCGTCGAACCCCGCAAGCGTCCGCATCCGCTCGGCGTAGCCGGCCGCTGTCCGCTTGCGGTGCGAGAGCGGTTCGTCGGCGAACGCTCGGAAACACACTTCCGGATGGGACTCGCGGAACGTGGTCTTCGCCTCGGGCACGTTCCGCAGGAGGCTGTCGACAGCGGCGATGCCGTCGTTCATCTCGAACGCGTCCCGCGAGAGCGAGCGGCCGGCTTTCCGGCGGTTGACGCGGTTGGCCGCCGGATAGCGGCGCTTGCGGGTTGCCTCGCGGACCGGCGGCGCCACAACCGCTTCGCCGGCCGGCCCCAGTACCTTGCGAGCCAGTCCGTCGCACTGCCGCCCCCCGTTTCCCGATTCGAGGAGTCCGATCGGCACGTCGATCAGAATCAGCGTCGCGGTCTCCTCGTAGCGCTGCCAGAGTTCGCCCACTTCGTCGAACACCGCCGCGTGGTCGAACGTCGCGCCGTCGAACGCCACGGCGAGCCACGTGCCGCCGCTCCAGTCTACGCCGACGAACGTCCCGGCCATACTGGTGCCTACCGCCCCCTGCCTAAAAATCTCCGGGACGGTACAGGCCTCGTGCTGTCAGTCCGTCGACTGGTCGGTGTCCTGTGATAGTGATTGTTGTGACTCTTTACCGCCAGGTATTCGCCAGACGCCAGTTTTGGGCCGTGAAACCGCCGCTACTGCGATGTGGTGCCGAAAACACTCACAACGATCACTATGATTCCTCGCCCCGCTCGTCGCTCCCGCCTGGGCCGTCCGTCCTGTCGGACTCGTCGGCTGCTCCGGTATCTTCATCAGCCGAGGACCGCCGTTCGCGGGTCATCTCGCGCGCTTCGGCCAGCATCTCTGCGGCTTCCTCGTCCATCTCCACATTGTCGACCGCCTGCACGTCGACCGGCAGTGAGTCGGCCCCCATTGCGTCGCCTGCGCGGCCGTGGTCGTGCGCCTCCCCGTGTCCGTGCGCCTGACCGCGCTCGTAGTTGTGGTTCCCAGTTGTGTCATCGAACACCTGTGGGTACTCGGCGGAGTCGGCCAGGTCCGTCACGGCCGCGGCCAGTCCGTCCTCGCCGCGGGCGGCCCAGTCGGGGACGTGCTCGTCGAGCCAGTCCTCGTGCTCGCCGCCCCGGACCATCGCGGTGAACGCGAGGTGGTTCGCGAGGTGGACGCCGTCTGCCTGTGGATCGCCACATACCGGACAGCGATAGCCCATACCCCGTCTTGGTCGCGGGCACCGATAGGCGTTTACACCTCGTCCAGCAGTTCCAGGAACGTCGCCCGGTCGATGTTCCGCCCGGAGAGCTGGAGGACAACCGTCGAACCGGCGATTTCGTCGGCCATCTGGCGCGCCCCGGCCAGCGAGGCGGCGCAGGCGCCCTCCATGACGATGTGTTCCTCCTCGAACATGGAGACGACGCCCTGCCGCAGCGCCTCGTCCTCCACGAGCAGGAAGTCCGCGAGGTGCTCCCGGAGCATCTGCGTCGTCAGCGCGAACGGGACACTCGTCGCCAGGCCTTCCGCGAACGTATCCATCTCGTCCGCGGGTTCGAGGGTGTCCTCGGCCCAGGCCCGGTGCATTCCCGGCGCGCTTGCCGACTGGGCGCCGATCACCTTCGCGTCGGCCAACTGCCCGACGGTCAGCCCGTAGGCGGACGCGCTCGACCCGCCGCCGATCGGACAGAAGACGTAGTCCACGTCGGGGAGTTCCTCGACGATTTCGATCCCGGCCGTGCCGATGCCCGCGAGCAGCGCCGGTTCGTTGGCCGAGTGGACGTACCGGTACCCCTCCTCGATCGCCTGCTGTTCGGCCCACTCGCGGGCCTCGTCGAACGTGTCCCCGCGGAGGTGGACCGTCGCGCCGTAGCGCTCCATCGCGGCCACCTTGTCCGGGTTGGCGTCCTCCGGCACCGCGATGTGGACCGGGACGTCGAACTGCTCGCCGGCGTAGGCGACCGACTGGCCGTGGTTGCCGGTGCTGGCCGCGATCAGGCCGGCCTCGCGGAACTCCGCGTCGAGCTGTGAGACCAGGTTCACCCCGCCCCTGACTTTGAACGCTCCCGTGGGCAGTGTCTCCTCGCGCTTGAGGTAGACGTCGGCGCCCAGTTCCGCCGAGAGCGCGTCGCTGCGGACCAGCGGCGTCCGGTGCAGGTGTCGGGAGACGACGCCGCGTGCCGCGTACACGTCGCGGATCGTCGGCGGGGTCGGATCGTGATACGGGAACATCGTCGTCTCGTCGGGGGAGTCGACGGGGTCGTACCGGGCCATGTCTGCCTTCTTAGCCGGCAGCCCGATAGGTGTTGCGCCATCGGTATGGCGACGCGAGGACGCCGGCGGGCGCTGTGGACTCCCGCTGTCCGGTGTGAGTTTACGCCATCGCGGGGGTGACGACGGTGCTGGTGAGCGTCCGCAACGGCGCCCGGACCTCGTACGTCGGCGTCTCGACGGTGAGCGGCGTCGAGTCGTCGATCTCGACGAAGTGAAACGTCACCTCGTAGCTGCCGTCGGCGGCGATGGTCGAGGGCTCGCGCTGTCCCGAGGCGGGGTCGCGGACCCAGACCTCCTCGCCGGCGGCGTCGGGGCTGGTCTCCCCCCGAATCTCGTAGGTTGGGAGGTCCTGGGCGACGTTCTCGCCAGCGATCGGGTGGCCCTGCTCGATCCAGTGGTTGATCCCCTTGTCCAGCGCGTACACCTCCTCGTAGCCGTTCTTGATGAGCGTCGCCGCCCGCTGAGTCGAGAGGTTGTGTGGGCAGGCACAGTAGGTGAGGATCCGCCTGTCCTCGCTGTACTCCGCCGCTGGATCGCTGGTCTCCCGTCCGCGCGGTGCCGGGCTCCAGACGGCCCCCTCGATCCGGGTGCGCTCCCAGGCGACCCTCGAGCGGGAGTCGACGACTGCCAGGTCGTCGTTCTGGTACCAGTCGTAGGCGTCGTCGGTCGGGGCCAGCGGCACGGACTCCCCGGCCACCTCCGTGGTCTCGTAGCCGCTGTCGCCCCCGATACATCCGGCAGCCGCGATCGCACCGATCCCTGCAACCGTCCCCAGGTACTCCCGGCGGTTCATAGCCGCCGGTATGTGCTAGAGTAGTAAAAATGGTTCTTTCCCCCGGATAAGTGGAAGTTGGTTGCGAAGTTTTTACTTCACGGACAATGAAGTGATGGGTAACTGGTTCGTGTAGTATGGAAACGATACTCGATCTCACTACGGGGGGCGCGGACAGGGAGGCACTGACAGGCACGGCGGTCAGCGGTCGACTCAGAACCAAACAGCTGCTGTCGGGCGCCCCGCTCGCCGAGCGGCTCGACGGTGACGAGGAGCCGAAGTACCTGCTTCGAAACAAGAAATCGGGGGTCACTGTCGCCACGGAGGGGGAGTCGCGGACGATGGAACCGGACGACCAGTTCCAGGCGCTCGCGCTGGTCACCGACGTCCGGGTTCTGTTCGCCATCGGGACTGCGGACGGCGACAGGACGGTGTCGGTGTCGCACTCGGAGATGGTCCAGGCGAAACGTTCCGACGAGGGGTTCCGGACGACGGCACTCGTCATCGAGACGATCGACGGCCGGCGGTGGACGTTTCCCTGCAAGGGTGACACTGCGGAGGTCGCCTCGGTCGTCGACGGGCTGGCACAGGTGTGGGCCAACGCGGAACGGCTCGCCGACGAGGCCGAGGAGGCGATCGAGACGGCCGAGCAGCACCTGGCGGCCGACGAGTACGAGGCTGCCGCCGAGGCGCTCGCCGACGTCAAGGCCAACCTCCGGACTGCGATCGCGCGGCTGCGCGAAGTCGGCGCCAGCGCCGGCGCACACATCGAAACGCGGGGCGAGCGCCTCGCCCGGCGGCTGCTGGACCTCCAGGGTCCGTTGTGGGCCCAGCTCGCGGCGTCCGCCCACGCCGAGGCGATGGCAGCCTGGCGTGAGGGCGACTTCGAGCGCGCGGCGACCGAGTACGAGGAGGCGATCCGGGGGTACGAGCAGGCGCTGGACCGCGACAGCGGCCCCTCGACCGGCGTCCTCGAAGGGCGGCTCGACGGGGCGCTCGCGGAGCGCGAACTGCTGCGGGTGATGCCGCTGGTCGAGGCCGACACGGCCCGCCGGCACGCCCGCGAGATCGAGGAGCCCGAGGCGGCAGCCGCGAACTGGGAGACCGTCCTCGAGCGGTACCAGGGCCTGCTCGCGCTGGACTGGCCGGGCGACCGCGGGTTCGTCGCTGACAGTGATATCGTCCACACGCAAGCCGCGGCGGCCGCCGAGGACGCCATCGAGGACTACTTCGAGGCGGGCAAGCGCCGGCTGGGGTCGGCGGATCGCTTCGCGGTCGACGGCAGGGAGGACCGCGCGAGCGTGCTGTACGAGCGCGCCCGCGACCAGTTCGAGGCCGCCCACCGCCTCGCGACCGAGGCCCACCCGGACAGGGTCGAGGAGATCGAGACGGCGCTTTCGACGATCGACCAGCGGATCAACGGCGACGTACCGGCCGAGGCGCTGCCACACGACGAACTCACCGTGACTGACGGCGACGAGGAGCCAGCGGAAGCAGACGACGAACCCGACGCGACCGGCGGCGGCGACAAGCCAGGCTCGACCGTGATCGGGCGCATCCAGTCACAGAAGCAGGAGGAGAGAGGGGCCGCACCCGGCGGCGTCAACGTGAACGCCGGCGACGGGGCCGGCGACGGCGTCACGAACACGGAGCTGCGGGGCAAGCTCCGGGACCTCGAGGAGGGGGAGTTCACGCAGCTGGTCGCCGACCTCTGGGAGGCCCAGGGCTGGTCGACTACCGTCTTCTCGGCGACGAAGCAGGTCGTCTACGACATCGTCGCGATGCGGGAGGAACCGGAACAGCAGCGGCTGCTGCTGTGGACCGAGCACAAGCCCGGCGAGGAGCAGCTCGGCCCCCGGTCGGTCGAACGACCGCCGCCAAGCAGCGGGCCGAAGGGCTTGACGTGACCGTCATCGACGGGCAGGACCTGGCCGAACTGCTCCGATTCGAGGGCTTTCTCGACCGCCTGGAAGCGGACCGCCCGAACGCCTGATTCTCCACCCTGCGGACCGGAGCAGACCCGGAAAGCCCTACGCTTAAGACGCCACGGCGTTCTACTGGGGGTATATGGAATACACGCTGGCAATCGGGAACGCGCCGGATTCGATCCCGGCGGGGAGCAGCATACTGCTGGTCCACCCGAGCACCGCCGAGACGGACCGGATCGACGTCGAGTTCGTCGACGCTGACGACGCGCCGATGCTGATCGTGTCGACACGGACGACCGCCCGGGAGGTCGTCCAGAAGCTCGAACACTACGGGGTTGACCCGGAGAAGGCAGTCATACTGGACACGCTGTCGGCCGAACGGGGGTACACGCGCCGCCAGAGCGATCACGTCCGCTACATCCCGAGCCCCGGGGATCTGGACAGCGTGGTCGAGGAGACGCGGACGTTCCTCGAGGAGACCGACGGCCCGGCCCGGGTCTCCGTCGATTCCATCACGGAGATGATCTACTACGCCGACGAGGAGCGGACCAGGCGGGCCGTCGAGGCGCTGCTCGCGCTGGTCGAGGACCACGGGGCGGTCGCGCTGTTCCACATCGCCGGCGGCGTCCACGACGACGAGGTCGTCGAATCGTTCGAATCGCTGTTCGAGGGCGTGCTCGAACTCGATGAAGACGGGAACGTCACGGCGTCATTTTGAAGCCGGTTCGTCCGGGTTAGTTACCAGTCAGTACCACGTTACTGAAGGCCAGTAACTGCCGATTGAGGGAGTCTACCGGTCTGTTTGGGAAATGTACGGGCGCGGGAGACACCACCAGTGTTAAGATGGATCAAACCAACACGCTTAGTTGTATGCCGGAATGCCAGAACTGCGGTGCATTCGTAACGACGGATTATGCACGTGTGTTCACGCCGAACGGAATAGACAAGCCGAGGGTTTGCCCCCAGTGCGAAGACAAGATCCGTGACGGTGCCGACGTGCGCAAGGCACGGTCGACTCGGCGCGGGTAACGGCTCTTTTCTCCCGATTGCGCCCTCCGAAGGACTGCCCGATACGTCCGGTCAGGGTTCCGACCGCTCGACTGCGTCCGCGACGATGCTGTTTGCCTCCTCGAACAGCGCCTCGGCCCGGGACTCGTCGCGGGCCTCCGCCGTAATCCGGATCAACGGCTGCGTGCCGCTGGCCCTGAGCAGGAACCAGCCGTCGCCGGCGTCGACGCGGACGCCATCGAGCGTCGAGACGTCGTCGTAGCGCTCGCGAACGCGCTCGCGGACGCGGTCCATCGCCCGCCTTTTGTCGGCCGTCTCGACGCTGGCCCGCCGGATCGGGTAGCGGTCGATTGCTGCAGCCCGGTCTGCGAGCGGGCGCTCGGCGGCCAGCGCGGCGAGCCGACAGGCGGCGAACGGTCCGTCTGGACACAGGGTCTGGGACGGCCAGATCCACGCGCCGCTCGGCTCTCCGCCGAACGCCACCCCGTCCTCGCTGGCTGCTTCGGCGACGTAGACGTCGCCAACTGGGGTCCGCGTCGTCTCGACGCCCGCCTCGACGAGGGGGTCCTCGACGGCCAGGCTCGTGTCCACCGGTACTGCGACACGGTCGCCCGCTGTCGCCGCGTCGCGGGCGAACAGCGCGAGCAACACGTCGCCGGTCAGGAACTCGCCGTCGGCGGTGACGGCGCGCATCCGGTCGGCGTCGCCGTCGTGTGCGCATCGAGCGCGTCGGCGGTGACGCTTCCGGCACCGTTGCCCACGTCTACCGCGACCGACAGGGAGTCGGACATCGACACCGCGTCGACGATGGCGTCACGGTGTCTCGTCGTTGCGGACTCCGCAGTGCGAGTCCCGCCGCCGTCCCAGTCAGCGAGTGCGGTTTCCTCCTCGCGGATCCGGCGCTCGATGCGCTCGCGCAACTCCCCGTCGAACGCCTGGCCGCTGGGCTGCCAGAGCTTCAGCCCGTTGTCCGTCGGCGGGTTGTGCGACGCGGTGACGACGACGCCCGCGTCCGCGTCCTCCCAGCCGACGGCCCGCGCGACGGTCGGCGTCGCCGCCAGTCCGAGATCGACGACGTCGACGCCCGACTCGCAGAGGCCCGCTGCCAGCGCGTCGAGCAACGGCTTCCCGCTCTCGCGTGGGTCGCGGCCGATCACCACGCGGTCGGCGTCGACCCCCAGCGCCCGCCCGACAGACAGCGCTAGCGAGGCGGTTACCGTCTCCCCTACCGGTCCTCTGATGCCGCTCGTTCCGAACATACCCCGACTGTTAGAGCCAGGGGTCTTTGGTATACTGGATTTACTCTCTCGCCGACCCCAGGATCAGATAAACCGCGGCGTCTCCTCGATGTAGGCCCTGTAGGCCTCCTGGTCGTCGATGCTCTCCATGACCTCTTCCTCCTCGACCTTCGAGAGTTTGTAGTAGAAAAACGCGAGCACCGGGAACATCGCGAGGGTCAGCAGCGAGGGCCAGTGGACGAACCAGCCGAACAGGAAGAGGAGAAAGCCGAGGTACTGCGGGTGCCGCGAGTGAGCGTAGATGCCGCTCGTGACGAGTTCCTCGTCGGTCCGGTACAGCGTCGCCCAGCCGACGGCGATCAGGACTGTACCGAGGATGATGATGCCGGCGCCGACGGTCTTCCAGGGGGTCAGCAGCATCGACTGTCCGAGGAACTCGAAGGTGATGAAGGCGTTCTGGGCCCCAGCACCGGAGCCGGTCGGGATTGCGGCGGAGGTGACGTAGATGGTCAGCGGGACGCCGTACATCTCGACGAACAGGGAGACGACGAACGCGGCGTACACGCCGAGCGACGCCGACTGCCAGTTGACTCGCCAGCGGAACCCGGCCGCAAGCGGCACCGCGAACGCGACGAACACGCCGATGTTCAGCGCGACGAGGTCCCAGCGGCCCTGGATGATCTCGGCCTGGTTGGACATGAAAAAGTAGACGTGGTCCAGAAACGACGGCAACGACACGAGCGCCACCAGACCGAGCAGCAGGAACGCGGCTTTCCGTCCGGTGAGTTCCCCTCGCGCCCTGTCGATGAGCCTCATACCCCGACCCAACGAGCTTTTTTCATATGAGCCTGACGCCTCGTAGTTCGCCAGCCAGCTGCTTCCGGCCGAAATCACAGGGTTTCATTAGACGGTCGCTCGATTGCCGGTGTATGAACCGCACCAGACACACCGCTCTCAACTGGTTCGTCGGGTTCATGGTTGCGTATCTGATCGCACGCTGGGTGCTGAACCGGGATGGCGCGTTGAAGCCCGCGTTCATCGGCGGGACGGTCACCGGGCTGATCGCGTGGGCCACCTACGAGAAACCAGCGTTTCTGCAGGACGACTCCGAGGCAGAATCCGGGGAGACGGCGACGGCCGAAGCGGCCTGATAGTGATTGCGACATAGTGGCGAAAATACTCACAACAATCACCAGTAGTTGAAAGTACACCCCAAAATCGGAAGCCGTTCTGATCCATTCGGTGCAGAATACGGAAGTCACTGAAGCTGACCACGAAGCCACCTCTCAGAAGTTACAAGATTGTGAGAGAAATGACGTTCGAACCGCCGTCAGAGCGGTCCGACCGGCGTCAGAAAGAGAAGTCGCGCAGTGCTGCCGCTACCGAACGTGGTGACCACAGAAGGCCGTCACTCGCTGCTACCCGTAGTCGAACCCGGGAAACTCCATGCCGGGAAGAAGGTAGCGTCGATCAAGCTGTTTTCCCGGGAGGGGGTTCGTATGAAGTCGGTCGGAAACTCGCACATCTACCTGATTGAACGGAATGTGGGCTCCTGCCTCTCGCCAAAATTCATATAGTGTATGAAGCCCG
>PXSF01000124.1:0-2958 GCA_003022845.1 Halobacteriales archaeon SW_10_66_29
TCGCCGTCGAGAAGGGCTACCTCACCGAGGCGGAGGCCGCCGAGGTGCTCGATCCCCGGAAGATGACCGAGCGCGTGATCCTCGGCGACGAGGACTGATACTGACGGACGAAAATCCGACGGATTTTCGCCCGCCAGTATTGAATGGGTGATTCCGCGTTGTTCGGGCCGCTCGTCACCGGACTGGCGTCCGGTTCCTCACGCCCCTCTGCCTCTATCAGTTGCCCGGACAATAGTTCACGTACTTATGTCCGTCAGTATGAGCCCGGGAGATTTCTAAAAATACAATCATCTACCCATCGTAGGTACAGCCATGTCAGCGGAGACGGACGAGCAGGGACGGCTCTACATCCCCAAAGAGCTGCGGGAAAAGTTCGGCGAAAAGTTCCAGATCGTCACGTACGAGGACCGAATCGAACTCCTTCCGGTCGCGGACGACCCCCTCGCCGCCGTCCGGGATGCAGCGGGCGAGCTGGCGGAGACGCCCATCGCCGAAATCGAACGCGACATCGACGCCCAGGCCGAAGCCGACGCCGGCGGGGACGGAACGGAGCAATGACCGTTTACGTCGAGACCGACTTTCTGCTCGCGCGTGAGCGATACGAGTTCCACTCGGCGACCGCGGAAACCCGTCAGCTGGACGTGCTCTCTTCGGAGCAGGACTACGAGGACGTCGACGTGAAGCGGATCCCGCTGGAGCTCGACAGGGGTGAGTAGCGTTACGGTTTCGCTGCCGCCCGGCACCCGCTCGCTTCCCAGCGCCAGTTTCTTACACTGAACCCGAGAACCCCGGCTTATGTCGTCCCCGAAGCGGTACGCGATCTACTGTGGGCTGCTGGCACCGGTCGTCTCGCTCGGAAGCACCACCCTCGCGACAGTCCTCGCCCCGGCCTCGGAGTTCACCTGGCAGGCATACGCTCTCTCGGATCTGGGCCGGCCCGACGCGCGGACGTTCCTGCTGTTCAACGCCGGGCTGATCCTCGGCGGCGTGCTGGGACTGGCGTTCGCCTGGCCGCTGTGGCGCCGGAGCCGGAACCTGGTCGAACTGATCGGCACCGTCACGTTCGCGGTGACGGTCGTCGGCCTCGGGCTAGTCGGCGTCTTTCACCTCCCGAGGGACCTGCACGGTCCGGTCGCCCTGCTGTTTTTCGTCGGGGGGCCGATCACACAGTGGCTCTACGGCGCCGGACAGGCACTCGCTGGCGACGGCCGGTTCGGCGCTGTCTCCACCGCACTGGGCCTCGTGCACGTCGCCGGCTGGCTTGGATGGATTCTGACGGTCGAGGACGGCGAGACCTGGTTCGCCGTCCCGGAGATGATCGCCTCGGTCGCGTTCGGTGTCTGGGTGTTCGCGCTCGCCCGGTCGCTGCTGACGGCGGAGTGATAGGATTGTTGTGACTCGTTACCGCCGTCTATTCGCCATACTCCGGCCTCATATACACCCGGATGTGCTTCGCCTCCTAATGATGACGCCATGTTTCTCGTCGATGGCGCAACCTACCGCCACAGGAGCGATCACAACAGTCAGTATCAGGCGCTTGCGTCCCCGTCAGTGTCAGTCGCGTCGCCGGTCCCACGCTCGCCGTCGTCGACACTCACGGATTCCGGTTCGTCGCTCCCCGCGCCGGCCTCGTCGACTTTCGGCAGGCGCACGTGGAGCGTGCCGTCCGATTTGACGGTGGCGGTCGCGCGCGTCGGGTCGACGGTCGCCTCCGGCGGGAGGTCGACCCGCCCGTCGAGCGACAGCCCGCGGCCGGGGAACTGCATCTCGAACCCCTCGTAGAACTCCCGGAAGCGGTCGATCCGGACGACGATAGCGCCGTCGTCGTACCGCACCTGGACATCGCTTTTCGCCGCGCCTGGGGCGTCGAAGACGGCGAGGTAGGCGTCGTCGCTCTCCAGCAGGTCGACCGGGAGCGGCCGGCGCTCCTGTGCCCGCCCGACCGTCCGCCCGATGGATTCGAGCACCCGGGAGCCGATGGTGTCGCCCAGCTCCTTGATCACAGTTCGACCTCCGTGAGCGAGTCCGTCCGCCCGCAGTACGGACACGCGAAATCGTCCAGGCCGACGCTGTCGGGCATGTCGTAGGTGTAGTGCAGTTCGAACATGTCGAGTTCGCAGGTGTCGTCGTTGCAGACGATTTCGAGTGTGGCTGGCATACCCGCTCATACGGAGTGGGTACCCTTCAACGATGGGGTACGACTCCGGACGGTCGCCGGCTCCGCGACGGGCATCTGTCGTTCGCAGGGCAAGATTCAATTATATGGGCTCAGTAAAGGCGGGCATGGCAGAGATACTCGCGGAGAATCTGTCCGGTAAAGCTGTAATGGGCTCGGACGGCGCCGAGCTCGGCATGCTGTACAACATTACGATGGATCTGGAGACGGGTCGGCTCGACCATCTGGTCGTCGACCCCGACGAGAGCTACGCCTCCACGGAGTTCGACACAGACCAGCAGGGCCGCTCCCTGATCCCGGTCAGCCGGGTCCAGGCGGTCAAAGACCACATGATCATCGAACGCTAGTCGAATGTACGTTCTCGATTCGTCCGCTTTTATCAACGAGTTTCACACCGAGGAGACGATAGCGTCGGTGCCGCTCGTCCGCGAGGAACTCGAAGACGAGAGCGCCTACCGGTTCGACGCGCTCGAAGGGTCGGGCATGCACCTGCACATCCCGGACGCGGAGACCGTCGAACGGATCGAACGGGCCGCCCGGGAGACGGGGGACTTCGACGAGCTCTCGCGGACCGACGTCCGGCTGATCGCCGCGGCGTTCGAACTCGACGGCTCGCTCGTCACCGACGACTACGCGATGCAGAACGTCGCCGAGAAGCTCAACGTCGCCGTCGAGGTGATCGCCCGCGACGGGATCGAGGAACAGCGCGCCTGGACGTTCCAGTGCCAGGGCTGCGGTCGGGAGTTCGACGACAACCACGACCGCTGTCCGATCTGCGGGAG
>PXSF01000124.1:3020-12876 GCA_003022845.1 Halobacteriales archaeon SW_10_66_29
GGTATGCGTGTGAACCCCTCACAGCGCGTGGACGAAACGCTCCCTTTTTAAGCCCGCGTAGAAGAATAATCGCTACAGTCTAGTGGCGCGACGTGGAAGCGTCACGGCATGACAGTCAGCGTGCTCGTGCCGTCGTCACTCGTCCGCGAGGCGGAGGACAAACGCGAGGCGACTCGCAAACTCGGATACGTGGCCCGCGCGGCCACGATCTTCCGGGTGGACCGGTTGACGGTCTACCCGGACGCCGCGGCCGAGCGGCGGTACGGCGACGGGTTCGTCGAAACCGTACTGCGGTACGCCGCGACACCCCCGTACCTCCGAAAGGCGGTGTGGGCAAAGCGGGACGAACTGGAGTACGCGGGCGTCCTGCCGCCGCTCCGCGTCCGCTCACAGACCGGCTCCGGATCCGAGGGTTCGGGGTCGTTAAGACAGGGAATCGTGACCGAGGTCGGAGCTGATGGTCGCGTCCGGGTCAATTGCGGACTGCAACACCCGATCTCCCTCCCGGCTCCCGACAGGGAACTGGCCGAGGGGGAGCGCGTCACCGTCAGGGTCTCTTCGCGAGAGCCGGTCCGGGCGAAGCTCGAGGACGTCCCCCCGCCGGGGTACGCCGTCGACGCCGCGGACCTCGATACAGCGCTCGACCGCGACGACGCGGGTCTCACCATCGCCACGTCACGGCACGGTGAGCCGCTACGGTCGAGCCGTCTCGACGAACTCGCCGCCAACAGCAGCGTCGGGGGCGAGCGCGCGCTCACGGTCGCGTTCGGCGCGCCCGAGCGTGGCCTGCCGGCGATACTGGGGCTCGACCCCGGGTCGGTCGGCGGAGACGACCACGGCGAGACAGGACGGTTCGACCTCTGGCTCGACACGGTTCCGGACCAGGGCAGCGAGGTGGTGCGCACCGAGGAAGCGGTGTTCGCCACGCTGGCGTGCCTGAACCTCATGGAGTGAACGCACATGCCACAACCAGAACGACCACGAAAAGGCTCGCTGGGCTTCGGCCCGCGTAGTCGGGCGAACAGCGAGACGCCGCGGTTCAACAGCTGGCCCGACGACGACGGACAGCCGGGGCTGCAGGGTTTTGCCGGGTACAAGGCCGGCATGAGCCACGTCGTGATGATCAACGACGAGCCGGACTCCCCCCGGGAGGGGATGGAGGAGACGGTCCCCGTCACCGTGGTGGAGACGCCACCGATGCGGGTCGTCGCGCTGCGAGCCTACGAAGCGACGCCGTACGGCAAGCGCCCGCTGACCGAAGTCTGGGCCGAGGAGTTCGATCCCGAACTGGATCGGGCACTCGACCTCCCGGACGACCCACAAGCGGGCGCTGGAGAGGAACAGATCAGGGACGCACTCGAGTCGGGTGACCTCGCGGACGTACGCGCGATCACGTACACGGTCCCGGGCGAACTCGACGGCGTGCCGAAGAAGCGACCGGACGTGATGGAGCACCGCGTCGGCGGCGGCTCCCTCGACGAGCGCGTCGACTACGGGCTCGACCTCCTCGACGAGGGCGAGTACACCGTCAACGACGTGTTCCGGGCGGGCGAGTACGCCGACGTCGCGGGCGTCACGAAGGGCAAGGGCACCCAGGGCCCCGTCAAGCGCTGGGGCGTCCAGAAGCGCAAGGGGAAACACGCCCGCCAGGGCTGGCGGCGCCGGATCGGTAACCTCGGCCCGTGGAACCCCTCGCGCGTGCGCTCGACAGTCCCCCAGCAGGGACAGATGGGCTACCACCAGCGGACGGAGCTGAACAAGCGACTGATCGACGTCGCCCCGGAGGACGACCCCACCGTCGACGGCGGGTTCGTCAACTACGGCGAGGTCGACGGCCAGTACGCGCTGGTCGAAGGCTCCGTCCCCGGCCCGAACAAGCGCCTCGTCCGGCTCCGCCCGGCCGTGCGTCCGAACGACCAGCCGCGCCTCGATCCCGAGGTGCGCTACGTCTCGACGGAATCGAACCAGGGGCAATGAGTATGGACGTACCAGTACGCACACTCGACGGAGACGAGGACGGGGAACTCACACTTCCCGATGTCTTCGAGCACGATGTCCGACCGGATCTGATCCGGAAGGCGGTGCTCGCAGCACAGGCAAACAGGAAACAGGACTACGGCGCCGACGAGTACGCCGGCATGCGGACGCCGGCCGAGTCGTTCGGCAGCGGCCGCGGCATGGCCCACGTCCCCCGTGAAGGCGGACGCGGCCGCCGCGTCCCCCAGACCGTGGGCGGCCGGCCGGCACACCCGCCGAAGGCCGAGAAGGACCGCGGGCTCGACATCAACGACAAGGAACGCAAGCTGGCGATCCGGTCGGCCATCGCGGCGACTGCCGACCCCGAGACCGTCAGCGGGCGCGGCCACGAGTTCGACGAGGAGGTCGACCTCCCGCTCGTCGTCGACGACGAGTTCGAGGACCTGGAGAAGACCCAGGAGGCCCTCGCCGCACTCGAAGACCTCGGCGTCGCAGCCGACATCGAGCGCGCCGAGGAGACGACGATCCGCGCCGGCCAGGGGTCGACCCGCGGACGGAAGTACCGTCGCGCGACGTCGCTGCTCGTGGTCACCAGCGAGGAGCCCTCGCGGGCCGCCCGCAACCTCGCGGGCGTCGACGTGACGACGGCGGGCGAACTCGACGCCGAGGCGCTCGCCCCCGGGACCGACCCCGGGCGCCTGACGCTGTGGACCGAGAGCGCGATCGCGGAGGTGAGCGACTGATGCCACAGGCAATCAAGTACCCCCACGTCACCGAGAAGGCCGTCGACAAGATGGACTTCGAGAACAAGCTGCTGTTCGTCTGTCACCCGGACGCGACGAAAGACGAGATCCGGGACGAGATCGAGGAGCAGTTCGACGTCGCCGTCGTCGACGTGAACACGATGGTGACGCCGAAAGGTGAGAAGAAAGCGACCGTACAGCTCTCCGAGGACCACGACGCACAGGAGATCGCCTCCAGGATCGGGGTGTTCTGACAATGGGACGACGCATCAGAGGACAGCGACGCGGGCGCGGCGGACCGACGTTCCGTGCCCCCTCACACCGCTACAAGGCAGAGCTCAGCCACCGTAACGTCGAGGACGGCGACGTCGTCTCCGGCGAGGTCGTCGGCATCGAACACGAC
This sequence comes from Halobacteriales archaeon SW_10_66_29, assembly GCA_003022845.1. Taxonomy (GTDB): domain Archaea; phylum Halobacteriota; class Halobacteria; order Halobacteriales; family Haloarculaceae; genus Halovenus. Next base: position 6,144 of record PXSF01000124.1, read on the forward strand.
CCGGCGCGCAGCGCGCCGGTCGCGGACATCCAGTTCGACGACGGCGACCGCCGGCTCGTGCTCGCCCCCGAGGGGATCACGGTCGGGGACGAGATCCAGGTCGGCGTCTCGGCGCGGATCGAGCCCGGCAACACGCTCCCGCTGGCGGAGATCCCGGAGGGCGTGCCGGTCTGCAACGTCGAGGCGAACCCGGGTGACGGCGGCAAGTACGCCCGGGCGTCGGGCGTGAGCGCGACGTTGCTCACCCACGACCGGAACGTCTCGGTCGTCCAGCTGCCCAGCGGCGAGATGAAGCGGCTCGACCCGCAGTGCCGGGCGACGATCGGCGTCGTCGCGGGCGGCGGCCGGACCGACAAGCCGATGCTGAAGGCCGGCACGAAGTATCACAAAGTGTCCTCGCGAGGCACGGTGTGGCCCCGCGTCCGGGGCGTGGCGATGAACGCCGTCGACCACCCGTTCGGTGGCGGCGGCCGCCAGCACCCCGGCAAACCCAAGAGCATCTCGCGGGACGCCCCGCCGGGACGCAAGGTCGGGGACATCTCCTCGCGACGGACCGGCAGAGGTGGTGACACGTGAGTTCGGATTACCAGATCGGCCACGAGGGCGAGTTCACCTACCGTGGCTACACGCTCGAGGAGTTGCAGGAGATGAGCGTCGAGGACGTCGCGGAACTGCTCCCCGCCCGACAGCGGCGAACCATCGAACGCGGTCTGTCCGTCGAGCACGAGAAGCTGCTCGCGGCGGCACGCGAAGCCGGCGAGGAGGAGACGGCGAACGATCCGATCAGGACCCACCTCCGGGACATGCCGATCCTCCCGGAGATGGTCGGCCTGACGTTCGCCGTCCACAACGGCGAGAGCTTCGAGCGCGTGCAGGTCGAGCCGGAGATGCTCGGCCACTACCTCGGCGAGTTCCAGCTGACGCGGACGGACGTCGAGCACGGACAGGCCGGCATCGGAGCGACACGCTCCTCGAAGTTCGTCCCCCTCAAGTAACCATGGGAATCAGCTACTCAGTCGACGCCGACCCGGACACGACGGCCAAAGCGATGCTCCGGGAGCGGCAGATCAGTCACAAGCACAGCAAGGCCATCGCCCGTGAGATCAAGGGGATGGCGGCCGGCGACGCCGTGACGTACCTCGAGGAGGTCATCGAGGGCGAGCGGTCGGTCCCGTTCCGCCAGCACAACGCTGGCGTCGGCCACAGGAAGGACATCGACGGATGGGACGCCGGCCGCTTCCCCGAGAAGGCCAGCGAGGCGTTCATCGACCTGCTCGGCAACGCCATCAACAACGCCGACAACCAGGGGTTCGACGGCGGGTCGATGGAGATCATGCACGTCGCCGCCCACAAGGTCGGCGAACAGCGTGGTCGCAAGCCCCGCGCGATGGGGCGGGCCTCACCGTGGAACACCCCCGAGGTCGACGTCGAGTTGATCTTAGAGGAGGTCGAGAACTGATGGCGGACGAACAGCAGTTCATCGACAACGGGCTCCAGCGCACGCAGATCGACGAGTTCTTCGCGGACGAACTCGGCCGCGCCGGCTACGGCGGCATGGAGATCGCGAAGACGCCGATGGGCACCCAGATCGTCCTGAAGGCCGAAAAGCCCGGCATGGTGATCGGCAAGGGCGGGAAGAACATCCGCAAGATCACCGATACGCTGGAGACGGAGTTCGGCCTCGACGACCCCCAGGTCGACGTCCAGGAGGTCGAGGAGCCGGACCTCAACGCCCGCATCGTCGCCGACAGGCTGGCGAACGCCCTCGAGCGCGGCTGGTACTTCCGGAAAGCCGGCCACACGACGATCGACCGGATCATGGAAGCCGGCGCCCACGGCGCCGAGATCGTCCTCTCGGGCAAAGTGACGGGCGCACGCTCGCGCGTCGAGAAGTTCAACCGCGGGTACATCAAGCACAACGGCGAACCGGCCGAGGAGATCGTCGACTACGGCGTCTCGACGGCCGTCGTCCAGCTCGGCACCATCGGGGTGCAGGTGAAGATCATCCCGCCGGGTGCCGAACTGCCCGACGACTTCGAGATCCGCGAGGGCGTCGAAGTCGAGGACTACGTCGCCGAGACCGAGGGCGTCGAGGAGCTGCTGGCCGGCGAACCGGAGGACGGCGCCCCCGAGGACGGCGAGGAAGCCGAGCCCAGCATCGGTGCCCCGCCCGAAGCGGAGGGCGAGGCCGACGCCGACGCCGAGGCCGAGACGCCCGACGAGGAAGTCATCGAGGAGGAGGCCGAGTTCGACGAGCCCGACCTGCCCGACGAGGACGCCGTCGAGGAAGAACTCGATGACCTCGAAGCCGACGTCGAGGAGGAACTCGACGAGGAGACCGAGGCCGAAGCCGAGGAGATCCTCGACGAGATGGAGGGAGCCGACGACGAGTCGGCCGACACCGACGAGGAACCCCTTGAGGCGATGCAAGGGGACGACGACGAGGCGGACGATGAGGAAGCCGACGCCGACGACGAAGCGGAGGCTGAGGACGAGGGCGACGAGGAGGGTGAGGACGAATGACGATCCTGCACCCGGCCGAGATCCGCGACATGACGCCCGCGGAGCGCGAGGCCGAACTGGATGATCTGGAGACGGAGCTGTTGAACGCGGTGTCGGTGAAGGCCGCCGGTGCCCAGCCCGAGGACCCGGGGCGAATCAAGGAGATGCGCCGGGCGATCGCGCGGATCAAGACGATCCAGCGCGAGGAGGGCGACCTCGAACCCGAGGGGGACGAGTAGATGGCACTGACTGCAGAGACGCTGGTGCGACACGAACTCGTCGGCCTGGACGTGCGGGTGGTGTCGGCGTCGAACCCGGACGTCATCGACGTTTCGGGCGAGGTCGTGACGGAGACGACACGGACGCTCGGCATCGAGACGGACGGACAGGTGTCACACGTCCCGAAGGAAAGCGCCACCTTCGAGTGGACGCTCCCGTCGGGGGAGGTCGTCCGGACGGCGGGCGAACGGCTGCTCGCCCGCCCGGCGCGGCGCACGGAACAGACAGGTGATTCACGATGGCGATAGGACTCGACGTACCACGACCACCAGAACCGGAGAACCCGGAGGAGTACGACTACGAGACGTGCCCGTTCTACGGTGAGCTGTCCGTCCGCGGGCAGGTCATCGAGGGCGAGGTCGTCTCGACGGAGATGGCGAAGACGGTCGTCGTCGAACGCGAGTACGACGTGACCGTTCCCAAGTACGACCGGATGATGAAGCGGCGCTCGCGCATCCCGGCCCACGTGCCGGGCGTGCTGGAGCCGCTGTCGGAAGGCGACACCGTCAGGATCGCAGAGACGCGACCGCTCTCGAAGACGAAAGCACACGTCGTCGTCGAAGTGGTTGACGGGGAGGCCTCCGGACAGGCGAACGGCGCGAGCCGCGAGCAGGGAGGTGAGGACTGATGGAAGCGATGAAGGCTGACGTGACGCAGGGACTCGAGAAGGGTTCGCTGGTGACCTGTGCGGACAACACGGGCGCACGCGAGCTGAAAGTCGTCTCCATCGCGGGCTACACGGGGCGGCTCAACCGCCACCCGAAAGCCGGGATCGGCGACAAGGTGACCGTCTCGGTCACGAAAGGCACGCCGGAGATGCGCCGGCAGGTGCTGGAGGCGGTGATCGTCCGCCAGCGCAAGCCGATCCGGCGCCCCGACGGCACCCGCGTGAAGTTCGAAGACAACGCGGCCGTCATCGTCGACGACAACGAGGACCCGCGCGGGACCGAGATCAAGGGTCCGATCGCGCGGGAAGTCGCCGAGCGGTTCGGAGCAATCGCATCAACAGCTACGATGATCGTATGACTCGACAACCACACAAACAGCGGAAACAGACGCGGGAGGCCCCGCTGCACGAGAAGCATAGCCAGGTCAGGGCCACGCTGTCGGAGGAGCTCCGCGACGAGCACGGGACCCGATCCGTGCGCGTCAACCAGGGCGACACCGTCGAGGTGATGCGTGGCGACTTCGCCGGCGAGGAAGGCGACGTCGTCGACGTCGACCTCAAGGACGCGACCGTCCACGTCGAAGACGTCACCGTCGAGACGGTCGACGGCGAGGAGGTCCCCCGGCCGCTGGACGCGAGCAACCTTCGCGTCACCAGCCTCGACCTCTCGGACAACCGCCGCGAACAGCGACTCGAGGAGGCCGGCAACGATGAGTGACCACCAGAAGCGGCTCTCGGTGCCGAAAAGCTGGCCGGTCGAGCGCAAGGAGGAGACGTTCACCGTCACGGCCGGCGCCGGCCCCCACGGCGAGGACGGCGTGCCCCTGCTGATCGTCCTGCGGGACGTGCTGGGCTACGCCGACAGCCGCAAGGAGGCCCGCTACGCACTGAACCAGGACAACGTCGTCATCAACGGGACGCCCGTCAACGACGAGGAGCGCCCCGTCGGGATGTTCGACATCGTCGCTTTCGACGAGCGCGAGGAGTACTACCGCGTGTTCCCCGACGAGGGCGGTCGGCTGACGCTGACGCCGATCGACGCCGACGCTGCGGGAAGCAAACTCGGCAGGATCGACGAGAAGCGCCACGTGCCCGGCGGCGACGTCCAGCTGACGCTGCACGACGGGCAGACGCTGCTGGTCGAGGACGAGGACGCGTACGCGGCCGGCGACTCGCTGGTCGTCGACAACGAGACCGACGAGGTCGTCGCCCACTTCGTCTCCGAGGAGGGCGCGCTGGTCACCGCCGTTGCCGGCGCCCACGCCGGCGAGATTGGCACGATCGAGGAGATCCAGGTGACCCCCGGCAGTTCGCCGAACAACGTCCTCGTCGAGCAGGATGCCGGCGGCTTCGAGACCGTCGAGGAGTACATCGTCGTCATCGACGAGAACTTCACCAGCGACGACGGTGGAGACGCCGCGGAGACCGAACAGGAGGGGGATGAATGAGCTCAGACACTGACAGCGGATTCCACGAGATGCGCGAACCCCGCATCGAGAAGGTCGTCGTCCACATGGGCGTCGGCCAGGGCGGCCGCGAACTCGGCCAGGGCGAGGAGATCCTCGAGGAGATCACGGGCCAGCAGTCGGTCCGGACGACGGCCAGGACGACCGAGCCGGAGTTCAACATCCGCGAGGGCGACCCGATCGGTACGAAGGTCACCCTGCGGGACGACGAGGCGCGCGAGTTCCTCGAAACCGCGTTGCCGCTGGTCGACCTGCACGAAGCGCAGTTCGACGACACCGGCAACTTCAGCTTCGGCGTCGAGGAACACACCGACTTCCCGGACCAGGAGTACGACCCGACGATCGGCATCTACGGGCTGGACGTGACAGTCAACCTGGTGCGGCCGGGGTACCGCGTCGCAAAGCGGGACAAGGCCTCGCGGTCGATCCCGTCGAGCCACCGGCTGACGCCCGGCGACGCCGTCGCGTTCGTCGAGTCCACCTTCGACGTGGAGGTGAGCGCATGAGCGAAAGCGAGTCCGAGGAGCCGACCGGCGAGCAGGCCGCGAAACGAACCGAACAGCTCCGGGAGTGCCAGCGCTGCGGGCGCGAGCAGGGCCTCGTCGGCAAGTACGACATCTGGCTGTGTCGACAGTGCTTCCGCGAAGTGTCCCGGAGCATGGGGTTCAAGAAGTACTCATGACAGGAAACGACCCACTCGCCAACGCGCTCTCGGCGATCGACAACGCGGAGGGTGTCGGGCACCTGACACAGGACGTACAGCCCGCCTCGAACGAGATCGGCAGCGTACTCGAGGTCTTCTACGACCGCGGGTACATCGACGGCTTCCAGCGGCAGGACAACGGCAAGGCCGGTCGGTTCGAGGTCGAACTGAAAGGCGCAATCAACGCGTGTGGCCCCGTCAAGCCCCGCTACGCGGCGGGTGCCGACGAGTTCGAGAAGTGGGAGAAGCGGTATCTCCCCGCCCGCGACTACGGGACGCTCGTCGTCACCACCTCACACGGCATCATGAGCCACTACGAGGCCCGCGAGCAGGGGATCGGCGGCCAGGTCATCGCGTACGTCTACTAACAATGCCACGAGTAACACTGGAGATTCCGGAGGAGGTGAGCGCCGGGATGGAGCATCTCGACCTCACCGTCGACGGACCGAACGGGAGCGTACGGCGACGGCTCTGGTACCCGGACGTCTCGGTGTCGGTCGAGGACGTTCCGGCTTCGCCGGACGGAAACGGTGAACCCGTCGAAGCAGTCGTCATCGAGAGCGACGAGGACGACGCCCAGACGATGTCGACGCTCGGGACGTTCGAGAGCCACGTCGAGAACATGTTCTACGGCGTGACCGAGGGCTGGGAGTACGAGATGGAGGTCTTCTACTCCCACTTCCCGATGCAGGTGAGCGTCGAGGGCGACGACGTCGTCATCGAGAACTTCCTCGGCGAGCGGGCGCCGCGGCGGACGCCGATCCACGGCGACACCGACGTCGAGGTCGACGACGAGCAGATCACGCTTCACGGCCCCGACATCGAGGCCGTCGGCCAGACCGCCGCCGACATCGAACAGCTGACGCGCGTCACGGACAAGGACGTCCGCGTGTTCCAGGACGGCGCGTACATCACGCAGAAACCGAACCGAGGTGACACCTGATGAGCGACGACGAGGAAGACACTGAGGTCGCCTTCGACGCCGACGAGGACGTCGAGGCCGACGACGAGACAGTCGAGGAGCAGGCCGACGACGAGACAGTCGAGGAGCAAGTCGATGACGAGACGGTCGAGGAGCAGGCTGACGACGAGACAGTCGAGGAGCAAGCCGACGAC
>PXSF01000124.1:12946-18101 GCA_003022845.1 Halobacteriales archaeon SW_10_66_29
AGCAGGGCCCACGTCGCCGCGGCCAGCCAGGACCAGCTCCAGGACGTCGACGGCGTCAGCACGGCGCTGGCGGCCCGGATGAAAGCCGAGACCGACGAACTCGCGGTCAGCGACGACGTCGAGGCGGAGGTCGAGGAACTCGGCGACGAGGGCGGAGACGCGACGGAAGCCGACGACGACGAAGCCGACGAGACCGGGGCCGACGCGGAAGACGAGGACGAGGAGCCGGAACTGACGGAGCTGACCGACATCAGCGGCATCGGCGACGCGAAAGCCGAGACGCTGCGGGAGGACGGCTACACGTCGATCGACCACATCCGCGGCGCGAGCCAGGAGGAGCTGGCGGACGTCGAGGGGATCGGCATGGCGCTGGCGGCCCGCATCAAGGCCGACGTCGGCGACCTCGAAGTGAGCGAGGACGTCGAGGCCGAGATCGAGGCCGAGGAGGAGCCCGAGGACGCCGAGGCGGTCGAGACGGAGCTGCAGCCACGCGGGCTGGTCGACAAAACCCCGGAGCTCGACGAGCGCGAGGAGCGACTCCTCACACAGCGCGAGCGGGTCGGCAAGCCGCAGTTCAACCGGCAGGACCACCACAAGAAACAGCGCGTGCCGACGTCCTGGCGGCGCCCGCGCGGGAAGCTCTCGAAGCAGCGCAAGGGCGTCAAGGGCAAGGGCGACACCGTCGAGGCGGGCTTCCGGACGCCGACCGAGGTCCGGGGCCGGCACCCGTCGGGCTTCGAGGAGGTCCGCGTGCACAACGTGGACGACCTCGAGGGCGTCGACGGCGACCACGAGGCGGTGCGGATCGCCTCGAAAGTCGGCGCTCGCAAGCGCGAGCGCATCGAGGAGGTCGCCGAGGACGACGGCATCCGCGTACTCAACCCGACCTACGAGGAGGTCGAAGTCGAATGACAGATCTCAAGGCACAGAAACGGCTCGCGGCAGAGGTGCTCGACGCAGGCCAGAACAGCATCTGGCTGGACCCCGAACGCCAGGGTGACATCGCGGAAGCGATCACCCGCGAGGACGTCCGGGAGCTCGTCGAGCAGGGTGCGATCCGCGCGGAGGCCCCCAGCGGGAACTCCCGGGGTCGCGCCCGCGAACGACAGGCAAAGCGCTCGTACGGCCACCAGACCGGCCCCGGATCCCGCAAGGGGAAGGCCGGCGCACGGCAGAACGAGAAAGAACAGTGGGAGTCACGGATCCGCGCGCTCCGCAAGCGGCTGGGCGAACTCCGCGACGAGGGCGAGATCGATCGCTCGACGTACCGCGACCTCTACGACAAGGCGGGTGGCGGCGAGTTCGACAGCGTGGCGGATCTGGAGCGGTACATCGACGACTCACGAGGTGAAGCATAATGGCAACAGGACCACGATACACGGTGGCGATGCGGCGTCGCCGCGAGGCCCGGACGGATTACCACCAACGGTTGCGCCTGCTGAAATCCGGCAAGCCGCGGCTCGTTGCTCGCAAGAGCAACAAGCACGTCAGGGCGCAGCTGGTCACGACCGGGCCCCAGGGCGACCGCACAGTCGCGAGCGCGAACTCGGAGGAGCTGTCGGAGTTCGGCTGGGAGGCGCCGACCGGCAACATGCCGACGGCGTACCTCACCGGGCTGCTGGCGGGCCTCCGCGCGCTCGACGCCGGCGTCGAGGAGGCGGTCCTCGACATCGGGCTGAACTCCCCGACGCCGGGGAGCAAGGTGTTCGCAGTACAGGAAGGCGCAATCGACGCCGGTCTCGAAATCCCCCACAACGACGACGTGCTGGCCGACTGGGAGCGGACCCGGGGCGAGCACATCGCCGAGTACGCCGAGGGGCAGGACGGCCTCTACAGCGGGGAGTTCGACGCAACGGACCTGCCAGCGCATTTCGACGAGATGCGCGAGACACTGCTCGAAGGTGAGATCGAACTATGAGTGCTGATGACGGATGGGTACCACAGACACGACTCGGAAAGCAAGTCGCGGACGGCGAGATCGACTCGATGGCGGAGGCGCTGAACTCCGGGCTCCCGCTGAAGGAGCCCGAGCTGGTCGACCAGCTCGTGCCGGATCTGGAGGACGAGGTGCTGGACATCAACATGGTCCAGCGGATGACCGACTCCGGGCGCCGCGTCAAGTTCCGCTGCGTGGTGGTCGTGGGCAACCGCGGCGGCCTCGTCGGCTACGCCGAGGGCCGGGACGACCAGGTCGGCGGCGCGATCCAGAAGGCGATCGACATCGGCAAGCTGAACCTCATCCAGGTGCCGCTGGGCAGCGGCTCCTGGGAGGACCGCCCCGGCGGGTCGAACTCGCTGATCCGGAAGGCGACCGGCAAGGCCGGCAGCGTCGAGGTCGAGATCAAGCCGGCCCCGAAGGGGCTTGGCCTGGCGGCGGCGGAGACGCCCCGCAAGGTGCTCGAACTCGCCGGCGTCGAGGACGCCTGGACGAAGAGCCACGGCAACACCCGGACGACAGTCAATCTGGCCAAGGCGACGTACAACGCACTGGAGAACGCGACGCAGTCGCGGGTCCCCCAGCGGGTCCGCGACCGCCAGCGCGAGGAGGTCTCGGAATGAAGGCGCTCGTCCAGCTGCGCGGCGAGGTCAACGTCAACCGGGACATCCGCGACACGCTCGAGATGCTGAACCTCGGGCGGGTCAACCACGCGACGCTCGTGCCGGAGACGCCGGCCTACGAGGGCATGATCGCAAAGGTCAACGACTACGTCGCCCGCGGGACGCCGAACCAGGAGACGGTCGAACTGCTGCTCGAACGGCGCGGCCGGCCGGCAGACGGCGGCGACGGGATCGACGACGAGTGGGTCGCCGACCACACCGACTACGACTCGATTTCGGCGCTCGCGGCGGCGCTGCTCGACGAGGAGACGACGCTGCAGGACGCCGGCCTGTCGCCGACGCTGCGGCTGCACCCGCCGCGGGGCGGCCACGACGGCGTCAAACAGCCCATCGTGACGGGCGGGCAGATCGGCGTCCACGAGGGCGAGGAGATCGACAGCCTGCTGGAGGCGATGCGATAATGACAGACAAGAAAAAGCGACAGCGAGGCTCGCGCACGCACGGCGGCGGCTCACAGAAGAACCGTCGCGGTGCCGGCCACCGCGGCGGTCGCGGGGCCGCGGGCCGCGACAAGCACGAGATGCACAACCACCCGCCGCTGGGCGAGGAAGGCAGCGGGTTCTCGCGGCCCGAGAAGGTACAGGAGGAGGTCCGCACGGTCAGCGTGGGGCGCCTCGACGAGGACGCACCGGTGCTGGCAGCCGAGGGCCTGGCCGACAACGGCGGCGACGGGTACACGATTGATGCTCGGGACATCGTCGAAGACGGGTACGACGCTGACGTCGTGAAAGTCCTCGGTGACGGACAGGTCCACAACGAGCTGGAGATCGTCGCCGACGCGTTCTCGGACACTGCCGCGGAGAAAATCGAGGACGCCGGCGGCTCTGTGACGCTGTCGGACAGAGCCGACGAGACTAAGAGCGACGAGTCCGAACCCGCCGAGACAGACGAGGACTAACATGAGCTGGAAGGACACCGCCGAACCCGTACTGACCCGGATGCCGGCAGTCCGTCGCCCAGAGGGGCACGTCCCCTTCAAGCGCAAGCTGGGCTGGACCGCCGGCATTCTGGTGTTGTACTTTTTCCTGACGAACGTCACGCTGTTCGGCCTCGAGACCGGCGGCGGGGACGTATTCGGACGGTTCCGGTCGATCCTGGCCGGGTCGTCCGGCTCGCTGCTGCAGGTCGGCATCGGGCCGATCGTCACGGCGAGCATCGTGCTGCAGCTGCTCGGCGGTGCCGACCTGCTCGGACTGGACACGCAGAACAACCCGCGCGACCAGGTGCTGTACCAGGGGCTCCAGAAGCTGCTGGTCGTCATCATGACCGCGCTGACGGCGCTCCCGATGGTGTTTGCCGGCTTCCTGACCGTGGATTCGGCCCTCGCGACGGAGCTCGGCATCTCGTCGGGGCTGCTCCAGTGGATCATCTTCGCGCAGGTGTTCGTCGGCGGGATCCTCATCCTGTTCATGGACGAGGTCGTGAGCAAGTGGGGCGTCGGCTCCGGTATCGGGCTGTTCATCATCGCGGGCGTGAGCCAGCGGATGGTCGGCGACCTGATCACGTTCCCGGCCGTCAGCCCCGCCGACCAGTGGGGGTTCATCCCCACGTGGGGCCGCATCATCCTCGGGCGCACAGAGACTGCGTCGCCGCTCACCCCACAGGGGATCGAGGATATCCTGATCAACGAGGGGCAAATTCTGGCTCTGTTCACGACGGTTGCCATCTTCGTGATCGTCGTGTACGCCGAGAGCGTTCGCGTGGAGATTCCGCTGTCGAACACGCGGGTGAAAGGCGCCCGCGGGCGCTTCCCGGTGAAGCTCATCTACGCGAGCGTCCTGCCGATGATCCTCGTTCGCGCGCTGCAGATGAACATCCAGTTCGTCGGCCGCATCCTCAACTCCCAGTGGGCGGGAATGCCCGCCTGGCTGGGCGTCTACGACACTGACGGGAACGTCATCAGCGGGTTCTTCTACTACCTGGCGCCGATCCAGAGCCCACGGGACTGGATGTGGTTCGTCGGCGCCGGCGGCGGGAACTCGCCGCTGGAGATCATGACGCGGGTGACGGTCGACCTGACGATCATGATCGTCGGCGGTGCCATCTTCGCTATCTTCTGGGTGAAGACGACGGACATGGGGCCGGAGGCGACGGCCCAGCAGATCCACAACTCCGGGATGCAGATCCCAGGGTTCCGCCAGAACGTCCGCTCGATCGAGCGGGTCCTCGACCAGTACATCCCCCAGGTGACCGTCATCGGCGGCGCGCTGGTCGGCCTGCTCGCCGTCGGCGCAAACATGCTCGGCACCATCGGCGACGTCTCCGGGACCGGGCTGCTGCTGACGGTGTCGATCACCTACAAGCTCTACGAGGAGATCGCCGAAGAGCAACTGATGGAGATGCACCCGATGATGCGGCAGATGTTTGGCTAAAAGGCAAAACAGTTGCCCTGCCAGCGATCACGAGTTACGATTTCATCTCCCGGTGCTGCTGTACCGAAACTATCTTCTGATCCAGTGAATGGGATGTCGATCTCGAGGCCTTCGTAGGCTAGCAATGGTTTCTTCGCCTGTCCGGAACCCGCTCCTTCGAACCC
>PXSF01000125.1 GCA_003022845.1 Halobacteriales archaeon SW_10_66_29
CGATCGAGCGCGTCGAGCGCCTGACGCTGTTCCGGGCCGTCCTGGCGATCACCGTCGCTGCACTGATAGCCCGGCTGGTACTGCTGGGTGCGAGGCCGGCCCACTGGGACGAGGCGCGGGTGGCCTACTGGGCGCAGTACTACGCCGAAACGGGATCGCTTGGCTACCACTGGGAGGAGCACGGCCCGCTCGTCCAGATCGCAGCGCGCTGGCTGTTCGAACCGCTTGGCGTCGGTGACACTGCGGCACGGCTTCCCGTCGCGCTCGTCGGCGGCCTGCTGCCGATGGCGGCGTTGTTGTACCGTCGCCATCTCCGTGACTCCGAGGTCGTCGCGCTCGCGCTGTTCCTGTCGTTCAACTCGGTGTTGCTGTACTTCTCGCGGTTCGTGCGCAGCGACGTGCTCGTCGCGGCGTTCATGTTCACCGCCCTGGGGCTGTTGCTCCGGTTCGCCGACACGCGCCGGTATCGCTACCTCTGCGGCGCCGGGCTGTTCGTCGCGCTGGGGTTCGGGTCGAAGGAGAACGCGGTCATCTACCTCGCTACCTGGGCGGGCGCAGCCGTCCTGGTCGCCGACCAGTGGCTCCACAGCCCCGCCAGCAGGACAAGCGGCGCCGGCCACCTCCGCAGCACACGGTTCGCAGGCTGGTGGCACAGCCTGCGGTGGATCGGGAGCCGCGGGCAGGCGACGCTCGCCGCAGCCGCGGGGAGAACCGACGGCGACAGCAGGGGATACGACCGATCGACGCTCCGTGCTGGGGCGAAGCGAACCGGGCTGATCGGATCGAAACTCGCCGGCGTCGTCGTGGTTGCACTCGCGACGGCGCTGTTCGTGTTCGCGGATCGCGGGGCCGGCGTCAGGGGACGGCAGCCGTACCTGGACGGCGACAGCAGTCAGGTGACTCTCGGCGAGGTGCTGAACCGGCCCGGGGTGTTCCCGGCGTTCGTCAACGACACGCTCACCGGTGCGTACGAGGGGTACGCGGACTGGTTCGCGAAGTCGTCCGAGCGCACGCTTGACACCTATCTGGAGTTCGTCGAAGGGTTCCTGGGCGTGTTGTCGACGAACGCGACCGTGTTGATAGCGTTCGCCGTTCTGGGCGTCGCACTCGAGCGCTACGGCCGGGACGAGCCCCGCTGGCTCGTGATGTTCATGACGTACTGCGGCGTGGCGTCGCTGATGGGATACCCGCTCGGGACGGACATCCAGGGCGCCTGGGCGTGGGTGGCGACGCACGTCGTCGTGCCGCTCGCCGTCCCGGCTGCCGTCGGCGTCGCGTGGCTCTACCGTGAGGCGATGGCTGCACGGGTCGACGGTGACGACCTCGCTGCAGCCGTGTTCGCGGTCGTTCTGCTGCTGGCGGCCCTGCAGGTCGGCGTCACCGCTGCCGACGACGTCTACCGCAACCCGACGGCCGACGACAACGAACTGGTCCAGTACGCACAGCCGTACGAGGACCTCGATCCGGTCGTCGAGACGCTCGACCGTGCGGCGGCGGGTGGTGCACCGCCTGCCGTGCTGTACTACGGCCCCTCCGGGGACGCCTACGACACCAACGTCGCGCTCGTCTCGAAACGGTCCGGCACTGCATTCTGGGACGTCAGGCCGAACTGTTCGGTCTGGTCGAACACCCAGCCGATGAACTGGTACTTCGAGGTCGCGGACGCGACGGTCGACTGCGAGCGCTCGGCGACCGACCTCAGGAGCGCCGTCGAGAACGATCCGCCGCCGGTGATCTTCGCCGTTCCCGACGACCCGACCGTGCCCGAAGGGACCATCGAGGCGTCCTACGAGAAGGAGGTCTACTACACCCGGACGATCGGCAGGGAACTGGTCGTGTACACCCACGAGTCCTGGACCTGAGCTGCCTCGCGGATCGGTCGGCGCGCGAGCAAACGGGAACGTTTTACTCGCCGGGTGGGGAACCTCGCCGCATGGAACTCACCTCGCCAGGAACGACCGTGGGGGTCGTCGGCGGCGGCCAGCTCGGCCGGATGCTGGGCGAGGCGGCCTCGCCGCTGGGGATCGAGCTGGTCGTCTCCGATCCGACCCCGGACGCGCCGGCCGCCCCGGCCGTCCGCGACCAGGTCCTCGGGGAGTTCGACGACGAAGCGACCGTCCGCGAACTCGCCCGGCGCGCCGACTACCTGACATACGAGATCGAACTCGCCGACCCGGACGTCCTGGACGCCGTCGCCGAGGACACCGGGACGCCGGTCCACCCGCACCCGGAGACGCTGCGGATCATCCAGGACAAGCTGGTCCAGAAACGCCGCCTCGCCGAGGCCGGGGTGCCGGTGCCGGCGTTCCGCGCCGTCGACTCGGCGGACGAACTCCGGAGCGCCCTGGCGGAGCTTGGCTACCCGGCCATGCTGAAGGCTCGCGAGGGTGGCTACGACGGGCGCGGCAACGTACCGGTGGCGGAGCCCGGCGACGTCGAGGCTGCGTTCGACGCCATCAACGGGCCGGCAATGGTCGAGGAGTTCGTCGACTACGAGCGCGAACTCGCGGTGATGGGCTGTCTCGGCGCCGACGAACGGACGACGTTCCCGGTCACTGAGACGATCCACGAGGCAGAGATCCTCCGGGAGACCGTCTCGCCGGCGCGCGCTTCCGAACAGGTCCGCGAGCGCGCCAGGGCAGCCACGCGTGACGTGCTGGACGTGATGCAGGGCCGCGGCGTTTACGGGATCGAACTGTTCGAGACGGGCGACGGCGAGATCCTCCTGAACGAGATCGCACCCCGGCCCCACAACTCCGGGCACTGGACGATCGAGGGCTGTCACACCTCGCAGTTCGGACAGCACCTCCGGGCGGTGACGGGGCTGGCACTAGGGTCAACCGGGCGGCGTGCGCCGACGGCGTCGAAAAACATCCTGGGCGACGTTGACGGGCGGCAGCCGGCGAGGCTGACCGGCGTCGAACGGCCGCTCTCGACCGATCGGCTCTCCGTGCACTGGTACGGCAAGCGGGAGGTGTACCACCTCCGGAAGATGGGCCACCTCACGCTCGTCGGGGAGCAGAACGCGTCGGCCGGAGGGCTGCTCGCGGGGATACGGGACGCAGCCGAGCCGTTGACGTTCGCGGAAACCGACTGATAGTGATTGTTGTGATTATTTTCGGAGTCACATCGCATTCTCGGGAGTGTCACGGGCTGACACCGGCGTCTGATGGGTCGACAGCGGCAAAGACTCACAACAATCACTATGACCTGCCCTTCGGCACCTGCCAGCGCTACAGTTGCTCGTCGAGCAACCGGTCGATCTCCGCAGGGACGTCGGCTTCCCCGTCGATCCCGAACGCCTCCCCCAGCCCGGCATCGACGATCGCCTCCTCGAGTTCCCAGCTGGTCACGCCGGCAGCTTTGGCGGCATCGTGGAGGGTCGCGTCGCTGAGCGCGTACAGCCCGACACCGGTCGCGATCGACTCGTCGACGTCCTCGATCTCGCCGGCCATGTGGTTATTTCAGGAAGGGAAACCTTGAAACTACCTCTTCGTTTTACAGTTCGATCCGTTCGACGATCCGGTCGTCGCTGGTCCGAGTGTTCAGCGCGACGATCCGGAGGTGGCCCTCGAGCCCGGAGTCGTTGACCTTGGCCTTCAGGAGGTTGTCAACCTGGAAGACGCCAGCTGCGTTGTTCATTTCGATTTCGATCAACACTGCACAGTCCTCGTTTGCGCGCAGCGACACGCGTTCGATCGCCTGGCTCGAAACAGTGTTGATGCCGCGACCGCCCTGTTCGTAGGGCACGCGGGAACGCCCGCGCTCCATGTCGAGGGCGTCCGCCACCCGGACGACGCCCGCCTCCAGCGTCAGCGGCTCCTCCTCGGTGTGGTGGCAGAGAATCGCGTGCAGCACCTCCCCCTTGACCCGGACCTGCTCGGGAATGTCGTAGAACTCCGGGAGGATGCGATCCATGACGTCGGCGGCGAGTGGGATCGAGTAGTAGGGGTGGGCGTCGCGGTGGACGACGTGCCCGATGTCGTGCAGGACCGCGGCCAGTGCGATGATGACGGGCTCGTCGGCTTCCTCGAGGCCCTGCTGTGTCGCGCCGTTGAACTGGACATCGTCGCGTTTCAGCAGCTCGTATAGCTGGAGCGCCCTGTTGCGGACAATTTCGATGTGCTTGATCCCGTGGTCGTTGTAGCGTTTGCGTTTGACGGGATTGACGTTCTGCGCTTCGAGGTAGGCAGCGACCTCCTCGTCGGCGTCGAGAACTGAGAGAACCTCGTTGAGACGCTCGTCGGGATAGGGGTGATCGGCCGCCGGATCGTACGGCCGGGATCGACTGTCGGCACTCTCGTCGTCGGATTCCTCGGTACTCATTCGTTGTTCATACGATAGGACTGGTAAAAAACGTGTGGGATCGCCGCCTCGACTTCGTCGTACTCCGGTTCCACGCCAGGATCGCCCGCCACCCACGAGCAGGTGATGGTCCCCGGCCGGACAGTCCAAAAAGACTATAATCGGCAGTTGGCAAAGAGAAGGTAGAGATGGCAAGTACAACAGTCCCGCTGTTTGCCCCTGTGCCCGGCGGAATGGAAATGGTCGTGATCCTGCTGATCGCGGTGCTGCTGTTCGGCGCGAACAAGATCCCGAAACTGGCTCGCTCGACCGGTCAGGCGATGGGGGAGTTCCAGAAAGGCCGCCAGCAGGTCGAACAGGAACTCGAAGAGATGGAAGAGGCGATGGATCCGGAGGCCGATCTCTCCGAAGGCGACAACGAGTACATGGACCTCGACGACGAGGAGGACATGGGGCTGGACGAAGACGCGAACCTCGAGGAGAGTACGACCACGGAAACCGACACGACGACCGACGAAGCGTAACGCCGCCAAATCCGCCGGCACGTTCCAGCCGCTTCCAGGGATGACTGCTGCACGTTCTGTGGCGGAACTGATTGTTGCGCGACTGCGCTGTTTTCGAAATCACTATCAGTCCCTGATGCGGACGACCCCGGAGCGGAACACCTGCTGGTTCGGGATGACGAACTCCTCGTCCTCGGACTCGATGCGCGTGACGAACACGTCGACCTCCTGGACGATGCCGCGCTTCTCGTCGATCCGGACCTCGTCGCCGATGGTGTACGGTTCCGACAGCAGCAGGTAGATGCCCGCGGCGCTTGCCATCAGGAGGTCCTTGAACGCGAGGCCGCCGAGGAACACGACGCCGAAGGCGTAGGCTGCCAGCAGGACCAGCAGCGCCGTCGTCGCTACGCCGACCTGGGCGAGCGCGATGAGGGCAGCGATGTAGAAGATGCTGTACTTCACGAGTTTCGGGATCACCGAGGCCTCCGGCAGTTTCACCGACTGCAGCCGTTCCTGAATGACCAGCGCGGCCTTCTCGCCGACGATCAGGCCGATCACGATGGCCAGCACCGCGATAAAGAACCGCGGGAGGTAGCCGGTGATCCGCGACCAGAACAGTTCGACGTTCAGCAGCCTGGCGATGTGGAACGCGACGATGAGGGTCCCGGCGTAGACGAACCCCGCGAGCAACAGCCCCAGGATGCCGGCCGTCGAGGTGCCGAATCGCTGGGCCGTCCGTTCGAACGTCGTCCCCTCGATCGCGCTTTTGATCCCCGTCCGTTCGAGGAGCAGGTGGGTCCACCGCCAGACGAGGTAGGAGAGCACGATACCGACGATCAGGATGGCGACCGCCAGCGTGAAGGCGGTTTCCTGCGAGAAGAGGCTGCGAATCAGGTCCGGCCAGTTCGGTTGCATCAGTACTCCTCCGGATCCAGTTCGAGGATGAGTTCGCCTCCCTTGAACGCCCGTACCATCCCGTCGCTTTCGGAGAGCACGATCGTGATCGCGTTCGTGTCACGCGTGATGGCGCCGGCGGCCATGTGGCGCGCGCCCAGCCCACGGGGGATGTCGACCCCTTCTGCCGCCGGCTCCAGGTAGCGGTACGCCGAGACGATCTTGCCGCCGTCGGAGATCACGAACGCGCCGTCGAGCCGCGAGAACTCCTTGAGCATCACGTTCACGATGGGGTCGCCCACGTGGACGTGTGACTTCTCGAAGGGGTTGTACGACAGCGGCCGCGACTTGTTCATCACCTTGCCGGCGTCGCCGACGACGAACAGCGCGCCGACGGGCTTGCCCTTCTGGCCTTTCTGCCCGAGTTCGATCGCCACCTCGAACACGTCCCGGACCACGTCGGCGTCCGCCCGGGAGTTGGTGAACAGATCGTAGATACCCGTCTGTGTGAACTGGTCGGCGCGGACCCGCACCACAGTGTCGATGCGGTTCTCCTCGAAGGAGGTGGTCAGACACACGACCTCGTCGCCCTCGGCGACGAGCTCCTGCCTGATGGCGCCTTCGAGCCCGAACCGGATGCGGCCGTTGACGTTGGTGAACTCCAGTGGCAGCCTCACGAAGTTGTCGGCCCCGACGGCGTTGTCCTTCGCGACGACGATCATGGTCGTCTCCTCGTCACTAAACAGATCGAACGTCGACGCATCCCGCGTGAACAGCAGGAGTGCGTCGATGTCGCCGACGATCTCGTCGAGCAACGCTGCCAGGCCGGTCATTGTACGTATCAAGATATCCGACAGGAAAAAGCTTTGCGGGACGACCCCCGGGTGTCGTGCAGCCGTCTCCCGGGAGACAGCCGCCGCCCTCCGACTGGAGTGGACTGTTCCGCTCGGCCTAGACGTTCCCGCTGGGGCCAGCGATCGGGCTACCCGTCCGCGAACGTGCGGAGGATGGCCTGCCCGTCCGTCCCGCCCAGGTCCGACAGCGAACAGCGCTCCGGGTGGGGCATCATCACCGCGACGTGGTCCGACTCGCCGGTAATCCCCGCGACGTTGTGTTTCGAGCCGTTCGGGTTCGCCGCGTCGGTCACCTCGCCGTCGGGCCTGCAGTACCTGAACAGCACGCGATCCGCCGCTTCGAGTTGCTCGAGGCGGTCGTCGGCGATCTCGAACCGGCCCTCGCCGTGAGCGATCGGGAACTCCAGTACCTCCCCCGCCTCGTACTGGCTGGTCCACGGCGTCTCGGCGTTCTCCACCCGCAGGGGAACACGCTCGCACTGGAAGCGCGCGCTCCGGTTGATCGTGAACGCGCCCGGCGTCAGCGACGCCTCGCAGCCGATCTGGGCGCCGTTGCAGATGCCCAGCACCGGCGTTCCCGACGCCGCACGCTCGCGCACCTCCGCGAGGATCGGCGAGCGGGCCGCCATCGCGCCGGCGCGGAGGTAGTCGCCGTAGGAGAACCCACCCGGGAGGACAATACCTGACGTATCGGCGGGCAGGCCGTCCTCGTGCCAGACGAGCTGAGCGTCAATGCCGAGTGTGTCGAGCGCCCGCACGGTGTCGCGGTCGCAGTTGCTCCCACCGAACTGGATGACAGCGACGGTCATTGTGCCTCGACGGTCACCTCGTAGTCGTGCAGCGTCGGGTTGGCGAGCAGCCGTTCAGTCATGTCTGTGACCCGCTCGCGGGCCGCGTCCGCATCCTCGGCCTGGAGGTCGATCTCGAACTGGTCGGCCGACCGGAGATCCACGAGGTCGAACCCGAGGCGCTCCAGTGCGCGCTGTGTCGTCTCGGCCTCGGGATCGAGCACCCCCGCTTTCAGCCGGACGGTCACCGTTGCAGTGTAGGCGGTCATCGGTGGATACGCGGGTGCGATAGTCGAAAACTGTTGTGATCCCAGACTGCCGGTCGCGTCTCTCGGGGCCGAACGCGGCTCGCAGTTTTTATACGATGTCGGATAGTATACAAAAACTCGGTTCAGGGAACACTTTAGTCGGTTCCCACGGAACCAGTGAGTATGAGCGGGATTTCGGATCAGACTGCCGGCGAGGCCGACGAGATCGCGCCAGCCGAGGCGCTGTCGGTCATCGCCAACGAGACGCGGCTGGACATCCTCGAGGCCCTCTGGCGGGCGGAGGACCGGCCGGTCAGGTTCTCCGACCTCTTCGAGGAGGTCGATCTCACAGACAGCGCGCAGTTCAACTACCACCTCAAACAGCTCACGGGGCAGTTCGTCGCCAAGACCGACGACGGCTACGACCTGCGGTTCGCCGGCGGACAGGTGATCCGGGCGATCCGTGCGGGCACGTTCACCCGCCAGCCCGACGTCGAGCCGTTCGAGGTCGAGGGTGCGTGTACCCGGTGTGGCGGCAAACTCGAAGCCACCTACGGCGACGAGCAGCTCCGGATCGAGTGCAGCGACTGCGGGAAGGCCCACGGCGAGTACCCGTTCCCGCCGGGCGGGCTGGTCGATCGCACGCCCGAGGAGATCGCGACGGCGTTCGACGAGCGGGTCCGACACCTGCATTGTCTCGCCGCTGACGGCGTCTGTCCGGTGTGCAGCGGCCAGATGAGCACCGAGATCCAGCGCGAGGAGCCGTGCTGTCTGGACGTCTCGCTGCGGGCCGAGCACGTCTGCCAGCAGTGTCGCCACGAGCTGTGCTCGCCGGTCGGCCTCGTCCTGCTCGACGAGGCGACCGTCGCCGCGTTCTACGACAATCACGGCATCGACCTCTCGCAGCGGCCCTACTGGACGCTGCCGTGGTGCGTCGACGACGAGTACGCCACCGTCGAGAGTTCGGACCCCTGGCGGATCAGCGTCAGGATCCCGCTGGGCGAGGACGAACTCCGCGTCGTCCTCGACGGCGACCTGACGATCGAGGAGGCCGAGTGCATCGACTGCTCGATCTGAGGGGGTCGCGTACTCTTCTCTCCGGGCTGGCCGATGACGCGGACGCGCAGTCGTTTTCTACCCCCAGTCCGTAACGGGGATCGTGTCCGAGTTCGCGTTCGAACTGGCGCTCTGTCGGCAGCTGGAAGCAGAGCGGGACGGCATCGTGAGCCGCCAGCTCTCGACGGGCGTCCACGGCCGGCGCGTCATGGACGTGGTCTGCGTCGCCCCCGGCCCCGAGTTCGTTCAGCGGCAGGCGATCACGCCGGAGACGGTCCCGCCAGCCGCGATCGAGAGCGACGTCGGCGCCGGCGCCGCGACCTACTGGAAGGACGCGTTCGACTGCCACCCCGATCGGGCGGAGACGGCGGTCGAGCGCGCCGTCGAGTGTGGCTTTTTCGAACGCGAACGCCGCAACGGTCGCACCTACGTCCGGCAGACGACGCGGTACCCCGAATGGTTCAGCGGGCTGGTGGGGATCGAGAACAAGCCGGATCTGGGCCGCCCCGGCGCGCTGGAGACGCAACTGCTGACCGACGTCGAACTCGGCGTCCTGGACAGAGTCGTGCTGGCGACCGCCTCCCACGTCACCGGCGCACACCTGAACCGCATCCCGGAGGCGGTCGGCGTCTGGCGGTTCGACCCCGAGAGCGGCCAACGGGAGGTGCTGCGCGAGCCGGCGCCGCTGTCGCCGGACGAGCACGGGGTCGAGATTCTCGACCGATCGAGCGGACGGACCGAGGTTCGGATCGCGACGCCCGGGGAACTCCGGCTGGCCCGCCGGCGGATCGCCGAGCGTGCCTACGGGAAGGGCTGGCGCACCTACGACCTCCCGGACTGCGAGCGGATCGACCCCGACGAGGCCGGACTGCCCGTCTGTCCCTGGAAGGGCGGGACCGTACGGCCGGCGGTCGACTGCGGCCCGGACTGTCCGGGGTTCGAGCACGACGACTCCGAGCACATCGCTCTGGAGCGGATCAGGGCCGAACGGTCGCCGTGGAAGCCGGAACCGCCGGGAACGAAACGCGAGCAGTCCGGGCTGGATCAGTTCGGCGGCTCCTGATACGGACTCCTGTGGACTCGGGAACGAGACGGGACCGCGGTGAACATCGCGGCAGCGTGCTCCCGCGCGCTGCTCACTCGATGTAGAGCGCGGGTTTCCCGGGATCGGCTTTCGTCGCGCTCTCTCCCGTATCGTCAGTCGTCGGCGGGCGAGAGGACCGGCTGGAGCTCCCGACGCTCGCTCTGCAGTGTCGTCGCGTACTGCTGGACCGGCTCCCCGATGGCCCGCATCGACTCGTCGTCCATGATCGTCCCGACGACGGCCTCGGTGTCGTCGCTGTCCCGGACGACCTCGCGGACCTCGAACTTCCAGTCGGGCGCGAGGACCACCTCGATCCTCGCGGGATCCTGGATACCGGCCACGTCGCAGATCTCGCGCACGTCGTCGCGAAGCGTCTCGACCAGGGACCGCTCGACGTCGTACCGGTCGACGGTCGACTCGAGTTCCGGCCAACGGGCGGTCGTCACCGGCCCGTCGCCGCGCAGGAGGTTCCACATCTCCTCGCCGAGGAACGGGGCCATCGGCGCGACCACCCGGGCGAGCACGCGCAGGCCGCGACGATACACCTGCTCGTTCGGGGTGTCGTACTCGCGGTACTGGCCGAGCAGGTCCGCCAGGGTGCGGATCTCCGACACGGCGCGGTGGAATCGGAACCGCTCGTAGTGATCCGTCACGGCGGCGACGGTCCGGTCGACCTCCCGGGCCACGTACTCGTCGTGGGACTCGCGCTCGTCGCGGACTGCGGCCCGCTCGACGAACGACTGGGTCATCCCGAACAGCTGTTGCTGGAGGTCGTACGCAGTCGAGACGCTCCTGGCGGTCCACTCGAAGTCCTGTTCCGGGTGGGCCGCCGACAGGACGAACAGCCGCGTCGTCTCCGCGCCGTACTCGTGGGGGCTGACGACGTTGCCCTTCGTCTTCGACATCTTCTCGCCGCTATGTAGCACCGTCCCCTGATTGATGAGCTGTCGGACCGGCTCGCGGACGTCCAGCAGGCCGACGTCTGCCAGCGCGCGGGTGAAAAATCGGATGTACAGCAGGTGCAGGACGGCGTGTTCCTCGCCGCCGACGTAGACGTCGACCGGGAGCCAGTCGTTCGCCCGCTCGCTGTCGAACGGCGCGTCGTCGCGGTGCGGCGAGAGAAACCGCAGGAAGTACCACGAGGAGTCGACGAACGTGTCCATCGTGTCCGTCTCGCGTTCGGCGGGCGCGCCACACTCGGGACAGGTCGTCTCGACGAACGCCGCGGACTCCGCGAGCGGGTTGCCTGTCGTCTGGACGTACTCCGGCAGTTCGATCGGCAGTTGGGACTCGGGCACCAGCACGGGCCCACAGTCCTCGCAATGGATGACCGGGATCGGCGTCCCCCAGTATCGCTGCCGCGAGATGAGCCAGTCGCGCAGGCGGTAGGTGGTGTCCGGCGACGCCGCGTCGAGGTCAGCGAGCAGGCGCTCGCGGGCCGCCGGACTGTCGAGGCCGTCGAGGTCGGCGCTGCCAGTCAGCACTCCTTCGTCGGTGAACGGCTCCGCGACGCTCGCGTCGGCGTCGTCCCGGTCCCCGGCGTTACCGTCATCCTCCGCGGGTTCCACGACGACCGTCGACGGGAGGTCGTGCTCCGCGGCGAAGCGGTGGTCCCGCTCGTTGTGTGCCGGCACGCCCATGACGGCCCCGTAGCCGACGTCGTCGAGCACGTAGGAGGCGACGTACACCGGGAGTTCCTCGCCCGTGAGGGGGTTGATCGCCGTCGCGTCAGTCTCGATACCTGCTTCCGCCGCAACGTCGTCGTCAGCCCCCGCCGTCGCCGCCTCGATGAACGCGGCGACGTCCTCGTGGGACTGTGCGAGCGCCTCCGCGAGGTCGTGTTCCGGCGAGACCGCGAGGTAGGTCGCGCCGGCGACCGTGTCCAGCCGCGTCGTGAACACGTCGACCGCCGCCACGCCATCGCCCGCGTATTCGACGTCGAACGCGACGCGTGCGCCCTCCTGTTTGCCGATCCAGTTGCGCTGTATCTCCCGGACGCTCTCGGGCCACCCCTCCAGGTCGTCGAGGCCGTCGAGCAGTTCCTCGGCGTAGTCGGTGATCGTGAAAAACCACTGGTCGAGTTCCCGCCGATCGACCGGCGTCTCGCAGCGCCAGCAGACCTCCGTCCCGTCGAACGGGTCCCCGTCGTGGGGGTCGGCGTCGCTCGCCTCGACGACCTGCGCGTCTGCCAGCACCGTCTCGCAGTCGGGACACCAGTTGACGGTCGCGGCCTCGTACTCGACGAGGCCGGCCTCGTAGAACTCCCGGAAGAAGTACTGGTTCCAGCGGTAGTACTCGGCGTCGCAGGTCCGGATCTCCCGCGACCAGTCGTAGCCAAAGCCCAGTGACTCCATCCCCTCGCGCATGCGGTCGATACACAGCTGGGTCCAGGCGCGGGGGTCGGTCCGGCGCTCGTATGCGGCGTTCTCGGCCGGCAGGCCGAACGCGTCCCAGCCCATCGGGGTCAGCACCTCCTCGCCCTGCATCCGCCGGTAGCGGGCGTACGCGTCGGTGATCGTGTAGTTCCTGACGTGGCCCATGTGGAGGTTCCCCGACGTGTACGGGAACATCCCGAGGACGTACGTCGGATCCTCTGTGTCATCGTCGAACTCGTAGACGTCCTCCCGGTCCCAGACGTGTTGCCAGTACTCTTTGACTCGCCCCTGGTCGTAGCGTCTCCCTGCCATCGGCCTTCCTTCAGGCTGGGACGTGCGGGCATATCATTGTTCGCCCTCGACGAACTCGTAGGCGTCGTACAGCAGCGACACCAGCAGCAGGGTCGCCCTAGCGGTGCTAACGCAGATCCGATTCCGGACCCTTCTTGTACCCGCTCCTCAAGGTGGCGTGTATGTCGCTGCGGGTGCGCGAACGGCTGGGTGGCGCCGACGTGATGACGCTGTTGAACGCGGTGCTGGGCGTCGTCGCGATGACTGTCGCGATCACCGGGGAACCGGCGGACATCGCGCGGCTGATCCTGCTCGCGGCAGTCGCCGACGGCCTCGACGGGATCATGGCGCGCCAGTTCGGCGGGACGGCTGCCGGCCCGTACCTCGATTCGATGGCCGACATCGTCTCGTTCGGCACCGCCCCCGCGCTGTTCCTGTTTGCCGTCGCTCGGGCGGAGTGGGCACCGCTCACCGACGAGCCCCTGCTGTACGCCGTCGCCGCCGGCGCGGCCTCGCTGTTCGTCGTCTTCTCGCTCGTGCGAACGGTCCTCTACACGGTGTACGTCGGGGAGGACGAGAACCGGCCCGGCATCCAGAACACGCTCGCGGCCTCGATCCTCGCCGCCGGCTTCCTCGCTGGCGTCACGTCGGTGCCAGTGATACTCGGCGCTGGCGCTGTCCTCTCGGTGCTGATGATCGCCCCGGTTCCCTACCCGAAACTCGCTGCACGCGACGCGCTGCTGATGGGCGTCGTCCAGATGGCAGCCATCGCCGTCCCGACGGCCCTGCAGCGCGCCTTTCCACGTGCGCTGCTCCTCGCCGCGCTCGCCTACCTCACGCTCGCGCCGCGATACTACTGGGAGGAGTAGCTCACAGCAGTCGCTCCCGACGAGCAGAGCACAGGGGAACGAAAGGGGCGGATGCCCCTACGTGTGACACTACGGAGCCTGAAAAGGCTCCACTGGAACGTAAGCCCCGCAGAAAAATAAGTGTGGTCCATCTGTGCACGCCACGGTAAGCACCGCCTACGCGGGGACAGCGCCGGATCCGAGCGCTCACTGCTCGAACAGGTGGTCGGTGTCGGCGTTATCGCGGAGGAGGTCGGCCATACGGTCGACCGCTTCCCGGCGCTGGGTCCGCCCGGACCGGATGACCTGCTCGACCTTGTCGACGGTCGTCCGGGTGTCCGAGCGGACGAGCAACACCGGCACGTCCCGCGAGGCTGCTTTCCCGAGCGCGGCGTTGGATGGGCGGTACCCGCCCGTGAGCACGAGACAGGAGACACCGGACGCCTCCAGCGCCGTCGTCTGGATGTCCGAGCGGTCGCCGCCAGTGATGACCGCGCCGTCGCGGGTGCGGCGGAACTGTTCGAGGGCGGCCTTGCTCCCCATGGCACCGACGACGAACCGGTCGACCCGGCCGTCCGTCGGCGCCTCCGGCGTCAGCAGCTCCGCACCGATACTGTCGGACAGCTCCGCGACCGTCACACCGCCCAGGTCGCGGTCGTGCGGGAGAATGCCCAGCGTCTCGACGCCGCGCCCCGCCAGGAACGGGACCACGTGGTCGGCGACCTCGTCGTACATCGAACTGGACACCCGGTTGAACAGGACGCCGACGAGGCGGTCGCCCAGCACGTCGGCGGCGGCGATCACTTCGTCGACGTCGCCGTGCTCCTCGAACTCAGCGACCAGCACGACGTCGGCATCGAGCAGCTCCGCGACGTCGCGGTCGGACAGGTCGACGGCGCTGCCGGTCCAGAGCTTCCCGCCCTCCAGCAGCATGACGTCGGCGACCTCGGCGAGGCGTTCGTATGCGCTGGTGATGCTTTCACGGAGTTCGTCGGCGTCGCTCCGGCCGCGGATCGCCTCCTGGACGAACGTCGGCGAGTAGACGACCGGCTCCAGGTCCTCGATCGGCGCGTCGAGGTCGAGCACCTCGCGTGCGAGCATCGGGTCCTCGTCGCGCGTCTTGCCGACCGCCGACTCCAGCCGGGTGCCTTTCGGTTTCATGTAGCCCGCAGTCTCGCCGTCGGCCCGTGCGATGGACGCGAGGGCGATCGTGATCGCGGTCTTGCCTGTGCCGTCTGCCGTTGACGTGACGAGTAGTGGTGTCATAGCTCCTCCTGGTCGAGCGTG
Organism: Halobacteriales archaeon SW_10_66_29; assembly: GCA_003022845.1. Taxonomy (GTDB): domain Archaea; phylum Halobacteriota; class Halobacteria; order Halobacteriales; family Haloarculaceae; genus Halovenus. Next base: position 14,534 of record PXSF01000125.1, read on the forward strand.
AGCCGCAGGTCGACCGCGGCGACGCCGTCCGGCATCGCCACGACCGGGTTGACGTCGAGTTCGGTGATCGCGGGGAAGTCGGTCACCAGCTGGGAGACGCGCTGGATCACCGTCACGAGCGCGTCCACGTCGGCCGGCGTCCGTCCGCGGGCGCCGTGCAGCAGCGGCGCTGCGCGGATCTCGCCGAGCATTTCCCGGACCTCGGGTTCGCTGACTGGCGCGACGCGGAACGAGGTGTCCTCCATGATCTCGACGAAGATGCCCCCGAGGCCGAACATCACCAGCGGGCCGAACTGCGGATCCCTGTTGACCCCGACGATCGTTTCGGTGCCCGCGTCCAGGTCGACCATCTCCTGAACCTGAACGCCGATGATCGGCGCGTCGGGCTGGTAGTTCCGCGCCCGCGAGACGATGTCCCCGTAGGTCGAGCGGACGTCCGACTGCTTGACGCCGACCTCGACGCCGCCGATGTCGGACTTGTGGCTGATCGCGGGGCTGACGATCTTCATCGCGACCGGGCCGTCGATCGCCTCCGCAACCTCGACCGCCGCTGCCGGATCGCTGACGACCTTGCCCTCCGGCGTCGGGATGCCGTAGGCGTCGAGCAGTTCCATCGACTCCACGCCGAGCCGTGTGTCGCCCCGCTCGGCCGCGCGTTCGAGGATCTCCCGGGCACGCTCGCGGTCGACGTCGAACGTCGTCGGTGACGCGTACTCCTGCTCGCGGATCGTCGCGTACTGCGCCAGCGCCTCCAGACTGTGCACCGCCCGTGCCGGGTCGAAGTACGTCGGGATGCCGGCGTCGCTGAGCGTCGCCGCCGCCGACTCCGTGGAACTGCCGCCCATCAGCGTCGCCACGAGCGGCGTCCCGTGCTCCGACCGCAGCCGGACGGTCGCCGCAGCGAGATCATCGAACGACAGCGTCGCGGTCGGGCACGAGAGGACGATCGCCATCTCGACGGTGTCGTCGGCGAGCACGGTGTCGATGGTCGCCTCGAAGCGCTCGACGGGCGCGTCGCCGATGATGTCGACCGGATTGTAGATGTTCGCCTCCTCCGGGAGGTCCTCCGAGAGAGTGGCGAGCGTCTCGTCGGTGAACTCCGCGAGGTCGAGCCGCGAGTCGCCGACGGCGTCGGTCGTCATTACCCCGGGCCCGCCGGCGTTGGTCACGATGGCGACGCTGTCGCCGTCGGGCAACGGCTGGCCCGCGAGGATCGAAGCGAAGTCGAACAGTTCCTGGACAGTGTGGACGCGGACGACGCCCGACTGCTCGAACGCCGCGTCGTAGGCCTCGTCGCTGCCGGCGATGGCACCGGTGTGGGACGCAGCGGCCGACGCGCCCTCGTCGGTCCGACCGGACTTGACGACCACCACCGGCGTGTCCTCGGTCACCTCGCGTGCGGCCTCGATGAACGCCGGGCCGTCGCTCACGTCCTCCAGGTAGCCGAGGATCACGTCCGTCTCCGGGTCGTCGCCCCACTCGCGGACGAAGTCGCTCTCGTCGAGCACGGCCTTGTTGCCCAGCGAGACGATGTCCTTGAAGCCGAGGTTGCGGTCGGCAGCCCAGTCGAGTACCGCCGTGATGAACGCCCCGGACTGGCTCATGAAGGAGATGCCGCCGGGGTCGGGATCCAGCGGGCCGAACGTCGCGTTGAGTCCGACGCCCGTGTTGAGGATGCCCAGCGAGTTCGGGCCGACGAGGTTGAGGCCGTGGGCTCGTGCAATCCGGGTCAGTTCGCGCTCGCGGGCCGACCCCTCCGCGCCGGCCTCGCTGAACCCGGCGGTGATGACCACGACGTTCTCGATCCCGACCTCCGCGGCCTCGCGCAGGACCTCCACCGCGATGCCAGCCGGGACGGCCACGACGACGACGTCGACCGCCCCGACGTCGGCGACGCTGTCGTGACACGACAGCCCGAGGACCGACTCGCGGTTCGGGTTGACGGCGACGACCTCGCCCTCGAACGAGCCCAGCAGGTTGCTCGTGACGGCGTAGCCGACGGTCCCTTCCTCGTCCGACGCCCCGACGACGGCGACGCGATCGGGTGCGAACAGCCGCGATAACTCGCCCATCGGTGTAGCCTTCTCCCGCCCGACGCCTTAATGCTTCGACACGACGGGGAATCACGGAGTTGCTGCGGGACAGCCGACACAGCGGGGGAGGAGACCCGGACCGCTACATGCGGGGTTCCACAACAGTTAATTCCACGACGAGTCTGAGTTGAGGTATGTCGATCCGCCGGTTGCTCAGAGGGCAGCTGTCGGACGCCGAACTCGAGGCGGTCGCCAGCGAGGCGGCGAGCCGCCGCGGCGAGGCGTTCGAGTCGGTCCGCGTGCTGGAGACCGACAACTGGCTGTCCGTGCCGGCGGTCGTCAACGAGGAGTTTTTCATCAAGGTGATCAGCGCACAGAACACGCTCGTCCACGGCCTGCTGACGACCGGCCGCAACATCGGCGTGTTCACGAGCGGGAGCGAGGGCTTTTTCGAACGGTTCGGCACTCCCGTCGGGATGGCCGAACACGAACTCGACGCTACCCGACAGATGCGCGACCTCGGCGTCAACGCCCCGGAGCCGATCGAGGCGTTCGGACACGAGGGCTACGGCGTCCTCGTCCTGGAGTACCTGCCCGCTTTCGAGACGCTGGAGACGGTGAACGAGGACCGCATCAGTGCCGTCGCACCGGCGCTGTTCGGCGCGCTGGCGACGATGCACGACGCGGGGCTGGTCCACGGCGACCTCCGGGCCGAAAACGTCCTGTTGCGCGAGGGCGAGGTGTACTTCATCGATGCGACGAAAGTCGACGGCGAAGCGATCGAGGACGCCCGGGCGTACGACATCGCGTGTGCGCTCGCCGCTCTCGACCCCGACATTGGCGCCAGGGACGCGGTCGAGGCCGCTGGCGAACACTACTCCGGGGACGTCCTCCTCGAAGCCGAGAGCTTCCTGGATTTCGTCAGCATGCGTCCGGATCACGACTTCGACGTGCTCGCGGTCAAAGGCGAGATCGAGAAACTGGTCGACGGCGTCGCCTGATAGTGATTATTGTGAGTCTTTACCGCTGTCGACCCATCAGACTCCGGTGTCAGCCCGTGAAACTCCCGAAAATGCGGTGCGACTCCGAAAATAATCACGACAATCACTATCAGCCCTGGAACGGGCGAGCGTGCGGCGTCGCGGTATCAGGCGGTCACTCGACGATGACGGCGGCTTTCATGCCCGACCCCTTGTGGGGGTTGCAGAAGTACCGAGTGTTTCCTCCCTCTTCAAAAGCGTACTCGAAGGTTGCCCCTTCCTCCTGCATGAGCTCACTTTCGAACTTGCCGTCCTCGTCTACGACGTTGTGTGAGCCACCCTCTCCAGTCCACTCCCATGTGACCGTCGTTCCCGAGTCGACCCGGACAGCGGTTGGGCTGAATGCGAGTCCGTCGCCGGCGCCGACCTGAACTGTCACCGAATCCTCGCCCGTCATGTCCTCGACCGAACCCTCGTACTGGTTCGCGCCGCTGA
>PXSF01000126.1 GCA_003022845.1 Halobacteriales archaeon SW_10_66_29
CTGTACGTACGTGAACACTCGAAGTGAGAATCCAGGCGGAACGGGTCTGTCTCCGCAGAGAGCAGCGACTGGTGAGTAAACGAATTACAGCCACCAGTATCAAACGTACGGCGCACAGACGTCGCGGATCCCGTTTTCGAACTCGATCCGGGGTTCCCAGTCCGTCGCGTCCATGAGTTTCGACGGGTCGGCGCGCTGGCGGTAGTTGTAGTTCGACAGCGGGACCGGTTCGTAGACGGGGTCGATATCGGTCCCGAGCGTCTCGTTGAGGAGCGCGACGGTTTCGTTGAACGAGACGTTGTGGCCGGTGCCGACGTTGTAGACGCCGGCCAGGCGGGCGTCCGCGATCGCCTCGACGGCGCTGACCACGTCCGAGACGTGGACGTAATCGCGGGTCTGTTCGCCGTCGCCCCAGAGAACGGGCTGCTCGCCGCGGGCCATCTTGTCCGCCCACTGCGAGACCGTGTTGGCGTACTGGCCTTTGTGCTCCTCGGCGCCGCCGTAACCCTGGTACACCGAGAAAAAGCGCGTCCCCGCGATAGCGAGGTCGTCGTACATGTCGTTGTAGTACTCCGCGTAGCGCTCGCGGGAGAGCATCGAGGCCTCGTAGCCCGTGCCCGCGGTCACCAGGTCATCCTCCCGCCCTGGCGGGTCGTTGTCGTATACCGACGAGGAGGACGCGTAGACGACCGTGTCACAGCCCGCCTCCTGGACCTGCTCGACGGTGTTGACGAACCCGTCGACGTTCACCTGCGCGCCTTCGCGGGGGTTCTCCTCGAGCATCCCGCGGGAGGAGAGCGCGGCGAAGTGGATCAGGACGTCGACGTCCGCGGGGAGGTCGGCGTCCAGGACGCTCCGCTCGACGAACGTCACGTCGTCGTCCAGGTTCGCCGGGGTGCCAAAGGAGCAGTCGTCCAGTGCGATCACCTCGTTGTCGGCGGAGAGGTGGTTCGCGACGTTCGAGCCGATGAAGCCCGCCCCGCCGGTCACCAGTACCCGCTTGCCGTCCATAGGTGCCCTACTACGGGAGACGAATAAAGAACTACCGGAAGCGTACGCAATAAGTGACCGAACTCGCGCGACCCGGCGGACCCGTCGCTCGCGGGTCGTCGGGTCGAGGAGAAGCGTCGCGGGTGTCGGTCGGCTGACACGCCGCGGTGCTGGTGACCTGGCCATTCGGCGATACGCGGCGGCAGAACAGTGATCCTGCTTATACTGCCGGACGTAATTCCGTTACCACCCGGATAGCGCTCAGCATCTGATACTGATTGTTGTGACTCGTTACCGCCGGGTACTCCTCGGACACCAGTTTCGGGACGTGAAACCGCCGCTGTTGCGATGTGGTTGTGAAAATAATCACAACAATCAGTATGAGACAACCGAAAACCCCAGTCTGAGCGTCACTCGGAGTAACAGAGTCACGTCCGGCAGTATCAGACCTCGCCCATTTCGAGTACGCTGACCTCGTGTCCCTGCTCGTCGATGTGCGTTTCCGCTCTAGATTCTGCTGCGACACGAGATGGGTGGAAGCCGATCCTTCCACACTCCTCACAGGCAATCTCGTACATGCATACCCCTCGGCGAGAAGGGTGTCCCCTCGGTCCGACTACGCCGCAGGGGCCGAGGAGAGTTCGCGGGTGAGCGCGTCGATGAGCGCCTCGCGGGCGGCCTCGCGCTCGCCGGCGAGGAACTCGACGCGGCCGTCGCGGGCGCCGCGGGAGTCGAGCGCGGCGGCAGCGGCGGTCTCGCTCGCAGTCTCGACGAGCGCGCGGACGTCCAGGTCGGCGTCGCTGCGGATGTACGCCTCGTCGGTGGCGACGCCGACGAGCGCGACGGCGTCCTCGCGGTGGCGTCGGTACAGTTCCTCGAGCAGCAGCGGTTCGGGCGGGAACTCGTAGCGGTGGGTGTACGCCTCCGTATCGAGCACCAGCACCGTCCCGGCGTCGGTCTCGCGGCGGTCGAGGTTCGCCTCCGCCGTCTCGGTTTCGGCCTCCATCCGGGTGCGGTACTGCTCGCTGACGTGCCCGGCGAGCCCTACTGGGTCGTCGGCCTTGTCGGCGAACAGCAGGTCGACGATCAGTTCGCGCTTGTCCTCGTAGGACTGGTAGAACGCCTCCAGGGCGATCGCTTCCCGGAGTTCGCGGACGTCGTCCGCGTCGTACTCGGCCTCCGATGCGAGGTCGCCGGTGTCCCTTCCCGCGCGGGATCGACGAGGATGTCGACCGCCGACGCGACCTCGTCGTCGATCGCCCGCTCGTCGACGACGATCCGCCGGGCGCCGTAGATGGAAAGCAGGTCGAACCCGTCCAGCGACTCGGCGGAGCCGCCGGCGGCGACGAACACGAACAGCGGCACCGCCTCGTCGTGGCGGTGCTTGTTCGACAGCATCGTCGTCACGTCCTTGGTCGCGTCGTCCATGTCGTACACCGACCCTTCGAGCGGCCGGCGGTCGAAGTAGTGGTACTCCGCGTCGCCGGCGCCGTGCTCCTCGCGGATCAGCGGCAGCGTCGCCCGCTCGATGGCGGCGCTCGCAACGTACCCGTCAGCGGTGGCGGCGTGGCGCACGACGATCGGCTGGCCCGAAAGCACTGCCCGCCGGATCGCGGTCGCGGCGTCCCGGAGCGGGTCGGCGACCGCCTCGACGGCCTCGTCGGCCGCCAGCGGCTCGACCGCGTCGGGCCGCGCCCGCTTGGTCATCGCCTCGCGCATCCGCTCGGTGACTGCCTCGCGCTCCTCGTCCTCGAGGATCACCAGCGCCTCCGTCTCGATCTGGAGCTCGTCGCGCCGGCGCTCGACCTCGCCCTCGATGCGGACGACGTCACCCTCGTCGGCCGCCGGGTACGCCCGGACGCCGGCCTCCTCGAACGCCGCACACTCGATCGTCCCCGTCTCGTCGCGGAGCTCGAACACCGTCGGCCCGCTGGTCTGGCGCGCGGTCTCGATCTCGCCTTCGACGCGAACGCGCTGGCCGACGGACTCGGACAGCTTGTCGATCGTCGCGTCGTCCGGCTCGGCCCGCGCTTCATCCTGCTCCTGTTGGTGGCTCTGTGCCTGCTGTGTCTCCTGGCTGTCGTCGGTCGACTCCGTCCCCTCACTGGCGTCCTCGGTCTGCTCGGCAGCCGGGGGGCCCCCGCTCGGGGTGTGCCGAACGGGTGCGTCGTCGTCCGCCCCAGCCGCTTCGTCGAGCAGTTTCTCGTCGGCGTCGGGGTCGTCGATCAGCGCGCCCCGGAACCGGGATTTGTTCTGGCGGATCGACCAGCCGAGGTCGACGTTGCCGTTGTCGCGGACGTTCTGGACCTTGACGTACACGGTGTCGCCCGGCTCCAGCTCCACGCTGTCGAGGCGCCGGTCCAGCTCGCTTTTGTGCAGCAAGCCGGTGACGCTGTCGCCGATGTCGACGAAGATGCCGAACTCGGCGTACCCGTCGACCGTGCCGCGGTAGTAGCGGTTGGCAGTCAGCTCGTCCGGACTACTACCCCGGAACTCGAAGACGACGTCTTCCTCGTGCAGCTCACAGACGCGACCGTCGACAGACGTACCGCAGATGATACACGAACCCATTGACTGTGGAAAACATGTCCGGCCTAAAACGGTTGTCGGATTGACTCCGTCGCGAATCGCGGCGTTTCGGGCCGGGATCGTGGCCGATTCGCTCGCACCGCTCACTCGAAGACGCCGCTCTCGTCTTCGAGCCGCTCGATCTCGCGCGCAATGTCGCGGGCCTCCGGCGGGTCGAGCGCGACCTCGATCTCGTTGCCGCTGTCGTCGCGACAGCTGAGCTTCACCCGCTCGTCGCCGAACGCCCGGACCTCGGCCTCTGTGACGTCGTACAGCTTTGCCGTCGCCGTCTTGTTCGAAGCGCCGACGTGCTCGTAGGTCCCGTCGTTCAGCTCCAGCATGAACCGCTCCATGTCGATCGTGAACATGTCCGGCCCTCCGGCCGCCCGGCATTTACGCGTTGTCGTGCGTGGGGTGACGGTCGGTCACGGTCGAACGGCGTACAGCGCTGCTCCGGCGCGATCGTGCCGTCCAGCCGTCACGAACCGCGGGAAAAGTATTAGTGGAGGTATCCGAATGGCTGTTATGAGGTGGCCTGATGGTGGGTCAGGCCCGCCCGCAGGACCAAGGCATGCTCGAATACAGCTTCAGCGTCAAACACGAGGGGTGCTGGACGGCCGACATCAACGACGAGTTTCCCGACGTCACGGCCACGATCCTGGAGTCTCACGCCTTCACAGACAGTAGCTCGACCATCGTCGAGATCCCAGACATCGACGAGGCGACCGCGACGGAGATCGTCGAGTGGGTGAGCGACCACCCGGTCGTCAGGTCCGCGAACATGGTCAAACACGAGGAGGAGGTGGCGCTGATGAGTTTCCAGACCGACTACAGCGACTGCGAGACCGAACCCATCGGGAACGTCTTCCGGGAACAGCCCTGCATTCCGCTGTCGACCCCCGAGATCCGCAACGGGTTCGAACACTGCAACCTCATGCTGGCGAGCAAAGAGCAGGTCCGGGCGACCTACGAGGAGCTGCGCGAGTACGGCCCCGTCGAGATCCGCTCGCTCAGCGAACTCGACACCAAGTTCGCGGCCTCGGACCTCTCGGCTGTCAGCCAGGCCGTCGCGGACCTCTCGCCCCGCCAGCAACAGGTGCTCAAGCGCGCGATCCGGCGCGGCTACTACGACGTGCCCCAGGGCTGCAACATCGAGGACCTGGCCGAACACGACGACGCGACGATGTCGACCGTCGCCGAACACCTCCGGCACGCCGAGCACAAGATCTTCGACGCGATCGAACCGCTGCTGTCCGGCGAGGAGTGAGCGAGGAGGCCGGCTGGCACGCGACCGTCGTTTCGGGTGCCGACGCAGTATTTAAAACACCCGCGGGCTACGACTCAGCGTTTATGAGCCAGCAGTCGCACTATCCCCCAATGGCAGACCTGTCAGTCGGAGTTCTCGATGGCGAAACGCCGTACGAGCGGGGGCGCGCACACGGCGAGCAGTTTGCGGCAGCCATCGAGGAAAACGTCGACACCTACCTCGACCGGTTCGCGCACAACGGCGTCGACGAGGCCACCGCCCGGGAGCATGCGACCCGGTTCGTCCCCATCATCGAGGACGCAAAGGAGGCCTACGCCGAGGGGATGCACGGCGTCGCCGAGGGCAGTGACCTCCCGCTGGAGGCGGTTGCGCTGATCAACGTCCGCTACGAGATCCTGTTCAGCGCGTTCGCCGAGCAGACTGCCGACGCGCCCGGCGGGGAGGCCGACGGCTGCACGGCGTTCGGCGTCCAGGGGGAGGCGACCGCCGACGGCAAACCGTACGTCGGGCAGAACTGGGACTGGATCCCCGAGGTCAACACGTTCCTGATGGACCTGCGGCGCCCCGAGAAACCCAACGCGCTCGCGCTCACCGAGGCCGGCCTGGTCGGCGGCAAGTTCGGCCTGAACGAGCACGGCATCGGCTACGTCGTCAACGGGCTCGTCTCCGCCGAGGACGGCGACGACCCGTACCGAACGCCATCGCACGTGGCCCACCTCGACCTGCTGGACGCGACGCGGCTCGGCGAGGCGATCGGCGTCATCGTCACCGGCGACTCCCCGTGTTCGGGCAACGTCCTGCTGGGCCACCCCGCCGGCGAGATGATCGACATCGAGAGCACCCCCGAGGAGTCGTTTTACCTCTATCCCGAGGACGGCGTCCTCACGCACGCGAACCACTTCGAGTCCGGCCAAAACCGCGGCTCGTTCGAGCAACTCGCGACCCACTCGCTGTGTCGCGGCCCCCGGATGCAGCGGCTCCTCGAACGGGAGGTCGGGGAGATCGACGTTGGGACGCTGAAGGACACGCTGCGGGATCACTTCAACGAGCCGTCGAGCATCTGCAGCCACGTCGATCCCGAACTGCCCGACCACGAAATCGGTCACACGAACGCCAGCGTCATCATGGATCTTCAGGACCGGCGGCTCCTGCTGACCGAGGGGCCGCCCTGTGAATCCGAGTACGAGGAGTTCCACTTGCCGGACCACCACTCGGGGAGTGAATCCCCCAACTTTAAGACGAATCGAGAATATACAATATGATGGCGATGGCTCAGAGTACTCTTGGCCGAATCTGGAATCGGATCGTCGACCGCTACGACCAGGACGATGAAGCGGATTGCTGTGAGGCCACTATCGAAGAGGTTTCAGCTAGCTCCTCAGAGTCCGAGTCGAACAGCTGTTGCAAATAACTCAAAACGCATAATACCAATATGTCTGAAACAGACTCCCCGCCGGACGATGCTCAGGATGCGCTCGAACGGCTTTACGATGACCCAGAGGCACGGATTGCCTCCCTACAGAACGGTCGGCCATCTGACCAAGACGTTGCCGGCCAAGCGGCTATCTTCAAGGCGCTTGGAAATGACGATCGCCTTCGTGTTCTCGAGGCACTCCGTGACTCGGAGTGCTGTGGCTGTGAGTTACAGGTTGTCCTGGATGCCCCACAATCGACCGTCTCCACTCACCTCCGGAAGCTGAAAGAGGCCGGATTAGTGAAATCCCGCAAGAAGGGGAAGTGGAGCTACTATCGGATCGCCGACACTGCCGTGTTCGAACTACTCGATCTCGCCCACGCGGTCCAGGATGATGCTTGAGATGTTTCCATCGGGACTCGGCGAGGCACTACTGGACTCCTGGGAGTACTTCCTCCACCTCGCCGTCATTCTGGTTCCCCTCTTCATCGGCGCGTCATTCCTCGTGGGCCTCGCACAGGAATACCTCCCACCGGAGAAAGTCGAACGCAAACTTCGTGGCCACGATGAAGGGACCGGCAACGTGGCTGCCGCAGGGCTGGGCGCGGTGACACCGTTCTGTTCGTGCTCGACTGTCCCCGTCCTCGCCGGATTGCTCCAAGCAGGTGCACCGCTTGGTCTCGCGTTCTCGTTCTTGCTTGCGTCGCCACTCGTTAACGAGATCGCGGTGATACTACTCATCGGGCTGTTTGGAATCGAGATTACGATCTACTACGTCGTACTGACGTTCCTTGCTGCTATCATTGGTGGCATCATAATCGGTCGGCTTGGGCTGGGAGGACACGTCAAAGACGTCCGGATTGTCGAGGACACGGAGCAAGCCGTCGCAACGGACGGTGGTACAGCTGATTGTTGTGCAGGTGGGTCCGTCACAGCGAACCAGACACACAGACAGCACGTTAAGACAGCCGCACGTGAGGCGTGGTCGTTCTTCGTCGATACGCTTCCGTACCTCATTCTCGGAATGACGCTCGGGGCACTGATTCACGGTGTGGTCCCCGTCGATGTCCTCCATGCGGTTCTCGGATCGAAGAATCCGCTGGCCGTACCGCTGGCGGCGGTGGCGGGTGCCCCGGTTTACATCAGCCTCAGCGGCATGTTGCCTATCGCGGCGTCGCTCAGCGAGCAGGGTATTGCTATCGGGACCGTCTTAGCCTTCGTCATCGGTGGCGCGGGCGTGAGCATTCCGAACCTGATCCTCCTGAACAAACTCTTCAAACGTCGGCTGTTGCTCGTCTACGCTGGGACTGTCGTCACAATTGGGGTCGTCGTTGGTGTCGTTTTCAACGTCTTCCTGCGTCCCTGACAGTCCCGATCTGTGTCGAGATTTGGCTGTGTCATGGCCCGAACAACGGGATTTGGGACGGCACGGCTTGAGTAAATCACGTCTGGCTGTATACTTCAATCGAAGTCCACCGTCAAGCACCACCCTAAACGAGCGTATCAGAAAGGAAGGGATAGAGCTCACAATGAGCAGCGGAGAAACAGTTTAAAAACTAGTCACCCATGGAGGATGTCAGGCGAACTCGTCAATGGGAAGTCCGTATATCGAGTCCGGAGTCACAACCACCACATGCTCATCAAGGGCTGTCCTGATTTTTGGCGGCGCTCCTCCGGTCGAGAGGCGTGTCTGCCAACGGCGCTGTCCTGACTCAATATCGAAAGCTTGTACTGACGTCTCTTTGCCGAACTGTTGGGAGGTAAGGAAAACCGTGTCGGTACTGAGGAATATATGTTGATTTTCATAGTCAGAGGTGATTGAGGACCTCCACCGTTGACTACCGTCATCCATGTCGTAGCTAATTAGGCTACCATCGGAGTAATAGACAAAGATGCTATTGGTCCCAACACCCATCGCAGTGTGTTCTCCCTCTGTGTCATCAATTACCCAGCGTTCATTGCCCGCAGCCACATCTATGGCCCGGAGTTCTCCTCCACCATCGGCCACGTAAATATCAGAAGGATATGCAGAGTCAGTTGGAGCGGGTTCGGCGAGCCGCCAATCCCGTTCTAATGACCGATGCCAGATAGTCTTTCCGTCAGGGAGTGAATAGCCAAATGCTGAAAATCCAACAGCAATACTAAACGTATCGCCACGAGTGAAAATTCGAGCGGAACTGTCTGGGCTGAGGGAGTCGTTCCACTGTTCGTCACCAGTGTCGATACCAAGGGCTGTTACTGTATTGGTTACGTCCGAGTATACGATCAAAAGCCCATGCGAAGTCGTCGCATCTTCTGTCATACCCGTGACTGTCCGCCAGCGTTCATCTCCCGTACTGGCGTCGATATTGAGTATCCGGGCTCGACCAGGTTCCTCCGCTGATGTCCTCCCAGCGAAGACAGTATCTTCCGTTACTTCGATGAAATTGAGAGGGTTAATATCGAAATCCTGGGCCCAAAGCTGATCCCCGGTTCCCGCATCATGGGCACCCAATCTACCAGTTCCAGGCGAAACACGAGCCGAGTAGTATACTGAATCGCCACTGAAAATGATGTCTTTTGGTTCAGCAATATCTGATGACCCCCAGTCAAGATCACTAGTCCACTGTACTCCCCCAGTTTCTGAAAGGTGAATGAGTTTCCCGTATTCTACAATGTATACGCCATCGCCGACAGTGACCGCGGATGAGCCCAGTTCGTCGGGTATATCATACTCCCACTCTGGGGTGTTGGGTAGCGACTCAGACCTCTCTGACGGTGATTTAGAATCGGATGTCCCATTGGATCCCTCGGAATCAGATGGCTCATCGGATGGTTCGGGACCAGGTGAGCTATCGTTTGATGTACAGCCTGCTCCTAGAAGAACCCCGACAGCGGCTAAGTAGTGACGTCGGTCCATTGTTATATTAGATTTCGGAAATAATACTTAAGCATTTGTCGGTTGCTACAACAACTGTGTCACATTTCTAGGGGCTACAAAGGCTCTTGTACAATTTAGCGAAACACGTTGACGACGAAGCAGTCAAGAGGCGCGTGTAGCGGTGCTCCAGCAAGGTTGAGCGCCCGAACGAACCCGTAGGTTCGGACGGACGGCTCCAGCCTTGGTTTGGAGAGACCCCGGAATTTTGCCAGCCACGGATTCAGCAGTGACCGGAGGCGTTCGACCTGGTTGATGTGGACGCCGTCATCCGTGACAAATTCTTGATGCTGGTGGCTGTCTGACTGCCCTCGCTCGTCATGATCTGAGCGGTCATCTTGCCTCTCACGACCGGAAGCACCGAAGCGTTTGTATACATTGCATACGAAGTAAACAGTATGGGAACGATCTCAACGCGCGTACCCGACGAGTTAGAGGCCGAACTCGAGGCGTATCTCGAGGACGAGAAACTCGACCGGAGTACGGCCGTTCGGAAACTCCTCTCCGAGGGACTCGAAAAGTGGCGTCGCGAACGGGCACTCGAGCAACTCGCGGCGGGCAGTATCACGTTTAGCAAGGCAGCTGAGCTGGCAGGGATGTCCGTCTGGGATTTTGCGCAACTCGCCAAAGAACGTGATGTCACCTGGGTGGCAGACGAACATCTCGACGCGGATCTCGAGGAGCTGTGAATGTGGGTCTTCGACGCCACGCCACTCATCTACCTCGCGAAAGTTGATCGACTCGCGCTCGTCGAGCACCTCGATGCGTCGTGTGTCATCCCCGAGCGCGTCTACGAGGAAGTCGTCGAAACCGGTCTCGACCAGGGCTATCCGGACGCCCGTCGCATCGAGCGCAGCGTCGACGCCGACAGAGTTGATACTGTGTCGGTTGAAACCACTCCGCTGCTGTCGCGCCTCCAGGAGAATAACAACCTCAGCGACGCCGACGTCGCTGTCCTCGCCTGCACGGACGCCCACGATGGCGTGGCCGTGATGGATGAGACGTACGGCCGTGAGGTTGCAGCGGCCGAGGGGATCACAACCCGAGGGACGGCATATCTCGTGCTGAAACTCGCTAGTGAGGGCACGATCAGTGTCGACGACGCTCGAATGGTAATTGATGCAATGATCGACGAGGGCTGGTACTGCGCCCCCGATGTCTACGTGAAGATTGTCCAGAAACTCGAATACAGCCAGACGTGACTCCGGACAGTGCCAGGACAGTCCATCGGCTGTGTCATGGCCCGAACAACGGGAGTTGGGACGGCATGGCTCGAGTGATACGGTCGTTCGTGATTCGTTACCGCGACGGTGTCACAGTTCGTGCGTCACAGTCCGGCAAACGCCCGATACGACGAGGCAGTCCCGAAAATATACACCCGGACGTGACTCTGTTAGACGTCAGGACACGATATCCACGAGTATCGACCCTGACAGTCCCGAGTTGTGTCGAGATGACTGCGGCAAATCACGTCCGGGTGTATGATCACGAACGACCGTATCAGTTGATCTGCTGGGTCGCGCTCGCCGAATCGAACAGCCGCGCGCCGTAGACGACGGCCTCCCCGTTGGGGCCGAACACGATGAGGTCCTCCTCGTCGAAGCCGACAGTGACGGTGTCGCCCGGGAAGATCTCCGCGATGTCGTCGGTCACGAAGTCGATCGGCTCGCCGTCGGGGCGGGTCGCGTGGACGACCGACTCGGTCCCCAGCGGCTCGATGACGTCGATCGTCACGTCGAGTTCGAAGCTGCCGCCACCCGCCGAAAGGTACTGCGGCCTGACCCCGAGGTCGACCGTCTCGCCGACATGAGGCTCCAGCTCCTCGCTGGGAACCTCGATCTCCATGCCGAACCCGCGCAGGGTTGGTGTGCCGTCAGTCAGCTGGAGGTCAACGGGCAGGAAGTTCGTCGCCGGGGTGCCGATGAACTCCGCGACGTACGTCGAGTTCGGGAAGTCGAACAGCTCAGTCGGCGGGGCGACCTGCTCGACGTGGCCCTCCCGCAGCGTCACGACGGTGTCGCTCATCGTCATCGCCTCGGTCTGGTCGTGGGTGACGTAGACGACGGTCGCATCCAGGCGCTTGTGGAGCTGCTGGACTTCGACGCGCAGCTCCGCGCGGAGCTTGGCGTCGAGGTCGCTCATCGGCTCGTCGAACAGGATGATCTCGGGCTCTTTGACGAACGCCGCCCCGAGCGCGACCCGCTGTTGCTGGCCGCCCGAGAGCGCGTCCGGCTTCTTTTCGAGCTGGTCGGCGATCTGGAGGATCTCCGCGGCCTCCTCGACGCGCTCGGCACGCTCTTCGTTGGGAACACCCTCGATCTTGAGCGCGTAGCCGATGTTCTCCCGGACCGTCATGTGGGGGTACAGCGCGATGTTCTGGAACACCATCGAGATGTCCCGGTCCTGGGGCCGCTCGTCCGTGACGTCCTCGTCGCCGAAGTAGAGCCGGCCGCTCGTCGGCTCCTGGAGGCCGGCGATCATCCGCAGGAGCGTGGTCTTCCCGCACCCCGAGGGGCCGACGATCGTCGTGAACTCCCCCTCCTCGATCGTGAGGTCGATGTCGTCGTTGGCGACCACTGTTCTGTCGTCCGCGTCGTACTCCTTGCGCAACCGTTCCGTGCGAATCTCTTTTGCCATGATATCACCGTGTGGTTCCGTGTGCGTTGCTGCTGTCGGCCGACCGTGCGTGGTTCGGGTCTTTGCGTTCGATTGCGAGCGCTGTCCCCCGGGAGATGCCGACGCCGATCATCCGTTTCCCCCGGGAGGTGCCGACGTCGCTCATCCGTTTCCCCCGGGAGGTGCCGACGCCGATCATCCGCTCTCACCGATGTTGATGCCGAGCATCAGGTACCGCTGGAAAAACAGCGCGATGAGAAACGGCGGGATGCAGATCAGCACCGACACGCTCATCGCGGTCTCCCAGCCCGCGTCCCGGCCCAGAAGCAGCGCCGCACCGACCGGCAGCGTGTACATCTCCGAGTCCGACAGCACGATCTGGGCCAGCAGGAAGTTGTTCCAGCCCGCCGAAAACGAGAAGATCGCGGCGGTGACGATCCCCGGCCGGGCGATCGGCAACACGACGTCGCGGACGGCCCGCCAGCGGCTGGCGCCCTCGATCCAGGCCCGTTCCTCCAGCGAGATCGGCACCGTCTCGAAGTACTGCCACATCAGCCAGATGTTCAAAGGCGACAGCAGCGCCGTCAGCCCGAGCACGAGCGCGAAGTGGCTGTTCAGCAGGCCGAGCGTCTGGAACAGGATGTAGAACGGCACTGCCAGCACGATGCCGCTGAACATGTACGACAGCAGGATCGACCGCGAGAACGCCGCCTTTCCGCGGAACTCGAACCGCGTCAGGATGTACCCCGAGATGCACGCGATCGTCGTCGCCAGCACCATCACGCCGACGGTCACGACGATGCTGTTGTACGTGTACGTGAGTGCGTCGGTCTCGGTCAGCAGTTCGGTGAAGTTCTCGAACGAGATCGTCTGCGGGATGATATGCAGGTCGCCGCCGGAGAACACCGCGCCCGTCGGCTGGAACGCGACCAGCAGCATGACGTACAGCGGGACGGCCGTCAACAGACACATCAGGAGGATGACCAGGTAGGTGAGCGTCCGCTGGACCCGCCCGAGCGTCCGCTGGGGAACGGCGTCGGTGACCGCGTCGGCGACGGCGGCGATCATCCGGCGCCCACCTCCCCCCTATCGAGGAGCTTGAAGTACACCACGGCGCCGATCGCCAGGAGGAAAAACAGGAGGCTCCCGAGGGCGGCGCCCTGGCCGTAGGAAAACTCCCGGAAGATGAGCCGGTAGATCAGAAGCGGGATCGTGAGCGTCTCGTTGATCGGCCCGCCGCGGGTCGCGATGAAGATGAGGTCGAAGTGGTTGAACAGCCAGATGCCCCGCAGGAACACGACCAGGAGCAGCGTCGTCCGGATGTGGGGGTACGTGATGTCGCGGAACTTCTCCCAGGCGTTGGCGCCCTCGACGGTCGCGCGCTCGTAGAGGGCACTGTCGATGGACTGCAGCTGCGCCAGCAGGATGAAAAAGGCAAACGCGGCGTACACCCAGGTACTCATCGCGATCACTGCCGGCATCGCCCACTCGGTCGTGCCGAAAAAGCGGATCCCCTCGTCGAGGACGCCGAGGCCGACGAGCAGTTCGTTCACGATGCCGGTGTTCTGGTTGAGCATGAACTGCCAGAGAAAGGCGATGACGACCGTCGGGATCAGGTACGGAAAGAGGATGAGCGTCCGGGCGAGCGAGCCGCCGCGGATACCCTGGTTGACCGCGAGCGCGAACAGCAAGCCGAGCCCGACGCTCGTCAGCGTCGTCACGACCGCGAACACGACGGTGTTGTTGAGTGCTTTCCAGAAGAGGTCGTGAGCGATGACGTCGGCGTAGTTGCCGAGCCCGACGAACTGCGCGCTCGCGACGACGTTCTCGTGGACGCTCGCCCAGAACCCATAGAGGATCGGGAAGAGCCACATCAGCATCGCGAACCCGACGAACAGCGCGAGCGCGACCTTCCCGAGGAGGAGGACGGACGACTCCCAGCGGAATCTGTCGGCGCCGAGCCGCTCTCTCATGTCGGTTGCCATTGTGAGGGACTGCCAAAACGTTACGGGCCGCTGAAGTCGATCTGGTCCTGTGCCCAGTCGATCGTCCCGCCCGGCGACTTGCCGCCGTGCAACAGCTGTGCGGCCGCCTGTCCCCAGACGAGCCCGTTCGCGACTGCCGGGTAGTTCAGGGCGCCGTCATCGCCCGTCGCGACCGGCGGCGTGAAGTTCTCGGCTTCGCTTGCGAACATGTCCATCATCCCCTGGTGGACACCGTCCTCCTCGCGGTACCAGTCCGCGTTCATCCCTGCTTCCGTCGCGGGGATGTAGTCAGCAGCGTTGACCTTCTTGAACTGCCGCTGCTGTTCCTCGGCGTGCCACCACTGCAGGAACTCCCGGGCCGCATCGTTCTTCTCGGCGTCGGTGTCCCAGACCATATTGCCCTCGAACCAGGCGAACTTCTTCTCGTTGTCCGCGTCGCCGCCGACCGGGAAGAACGCGTTTTCGGTGTTCTCCCTGAGTTCCGGCAGGTCCGCGAGGTACAGGTTCGGGATCCACATGCCGATGTACGGGACGGCCGCCGTCGACTCCTGTGAGTAGGCCGTCGCCGCCTGGTCCCAGCCGAGCCCGTTCCCGTTCGTCGAGTACTCGTAGGCGTTCTGCATCCATTCGTAGGTCTCGATCCCGCGGTCGCGGTCGTCGCCTGACGCCATCGCCAGTTCGATGTCGGTGCCCGACCCCGCCCAGACGTTCACGTCGTTGTTCCACAGCAGCTGGTTCTGCATCGCGAACGCGAGCGTGCTCTCGCCGTTGGGGAACTGCAACGCCTTGATGTCCTCCTCCCCTTCGATCCGCTGGGCCTGCTGGAGGTAGTCGCTGAACGTCTCCGGGTTGTCGTACAGGTCCGTCCGGTAGTGCCAGGTCATCGGTCCGACGATGCTCACCGCGAAGAACTTCTCCTCGCGGTCGGTGAACGTCCGGAGGTCGTTGTCCTCCGCGACGCCGGTGATCGGCGCGAGCTTGTCTTCGAGCGCGTACCGGTAGGCCTGCCCGAACGTGTACCAGAGGATGTTTGGCGGGTTCCCGGCGGCCTGGCGCTTCTGGATCTCTTCCTGCTCGGAGGAGCCGCTCGGCAGCAGCTCCGGCGTGACCTCGATGCTGGAGTGGCTGTCGTTGAACTCGCCGGCCATCTCTTTGAGCGTGTCCTCCGCCTGGTTGCGGTCGTGTAGCCACGTCAGCTCCACCGACGAACTGCTGCCGTTGCCGGTCGAGTCGCCGTTGCCGTTCTCGGAGTCACCGTTACCGTCCCCGTTGCCGTTCGCGTTGCCGTTTTCGTTGCCGTTCTCGTTCCCATTCCCGTTCCCGTTGCCGGAGTCGTCGTCACCGCCGATACAGCCCGCCAGGGCGATGGCGCCGGCCACGCCGCTCGTTTTCAAAAACGTTCGCCTCTTCTGGTTGCCGTCGAACATCTGCTTTCAGCCGTGCCCCTGTCACGACGGCAGGGATGACTGTCGCCGTCCGACGGCGGGGAACTATAAAAACACTCCCAGCAGTAGGGCCGAACATCCATACTGCTTTCCGATGACAGACAGGGTATGGGTCAGCTTCCGCACCTGGTCCTCGAGGGCGAGCCCCGCGAACGGGGGCGCCGCCACGGGGAGCAGTTCGCAGCCGAGATCGAAGCCAACGTGGGCCGATACCTGGACTACTTCGCCCAGTACGGCGTCGACGAGGACGTCGCCCGCGAGCAAGCGAGCGGGTTCGTCCCGCGCATCGAGGACGCCAACGAGGCCTACTTCGCGGAGATGGCGGGCGTCGCCGAGGGGAGCGGGCTCCCGCTGGAGGACGTCACCATCGTCAACGTCAGACACACGATCGTCTACAGCGCGTTCGCCGACGACGTCGCCGAGGAGGCCGAGGCGCCCGGTCCCGTCGACGGCTGTACGAGCTTCGGGATCCAGCCCGAGCGCAGCGCGTCGGGCAACACCGTGCTGGGACAGAACTGGGACTGGCTCGCACCGATCGACGCGTTCATCATGGACGCCCGGCCCGACGGGGCGCCGAACCTCGTGACGCTGACGGAGG
The DNA here is from genome assembly GCA_003022845.1 of Halobacteriales archaeon SW_10_66_29. Taxonomy (GTDB): domain Archaea; phylum Halobacteriota; class Halobacteria; order Halobacteriales; family Haloarculaceae; genus Halovenus. The sequence goes on from PXSF01000126.1 coordinate 15,801, forward strand.
CGGGGATGGTCGGCGGGAAGTTCGGCCTCAACGAACACGGGATCGGCTACGTCGTCAACGGGCTGACGACGCCCGACGACGGCGCTGATCCGGCCCGGAAACCCTCGCACGTCCGGGGCCGGGAGATCCTGACCGCCGACCGCCTCGACAAGGCGATCGAACCGGTGATCGCTGACAAGCGGCCCTGCTCGCGCAACTACATGATCGGCCACGCCGCCGGCGAAATCGTCGACATCGAAACCGGGCCGGAGGCGGTGAGCTACCTCTACCCCGACGAGGGGCTGCTCACCCACGCGAACCACTTCCGGGACCGCGAGACGTTCACCAGCGAGTTCGAACAGATCGTCCCCCACACCGTCTGCCGTGGAATGCGCATCGAGCGACTGCTCTCGCGCCAGGACTCGATCGCCGAGGACGACATCAAGGCGGTGCTCCGGGACCACTTCGACGCCCCGATGGGGATCTGTCACCACCTCAACGACGAGGAGGACGACCCCTCCCGGACGAAAGCCAGCGTCATCATGGACCTCGACCAGCGGCGGATGCTCGCGGCCGCCGGCCCGCCCTGCGAGCACGAGTACGTCGAGTTTCCGGTCGCAACCTGAGATATATACGTACCCCCACGTCTGGGACCTGTGGACTATTGTTCGCGCTGCGCAAGCACGCTACCGTGACTGACGCGACACTACACCACATCTCAGTCTACCCCGTGAAGGGGCTCGACGCGGTCGGCCTCGACCGTGTCGGGATCGCGCCCGGCGGCGGGCTCGCGGACGACCGCGTGTACGGGATGTACGACGACGAGGGGCACATCAACGGCAGGCGCACAGCAGCGATCCACGCGATCGAGGCGTCGTTCGACCGCGACACGGGGGCGGTCCAGCTGTCGGCGCCCGGCCGCCCGGCGCGGACCTTCGACGTCGAGGACGACCGCGCCGCGCTGGAGTCGTGGCTCGGCGAGCACCTCGACCTGGACGTGACCCTCCGCGGCGGGGGCGGCGGCGGGCACAGCGACCGCGCCATCTTCGGCGACGGGTCCGGGACCGGACCGACCATCGTGGGCAGGGCGACGCTACGCGAGATCGCCTCGTGGTACGACGGCATCGAACCCGCGGAGATGCGCCGGCGGCTCCGCCCCAATCTGGTGGTCGAGGGCGTCGAGGCGTTCTGGGAGGAGCGGCTACTCGACAGCTTCGAGCGGGCCGTCTACGCGGAGGAACCCGACGACGATACTGGCGAGTTCCCGCGGGTCCGCATCGGCGACGTGGTCCTCGAAGGGGTCGAACCGATCCCGCGGTGTGCGGTGCCGACCCACGACCCCAACACCGGCGAGGAGTACGACGGGTTCCGCGAGACGTTCATCGAGCAACGTGGCGAGACCATGCCGCCGTGGTCCGGCGAGGAGACGATCGCCGGCAACCTCTACACGGCGACGGTCGGAATGCGGATTCCCGAAGCGGAACGCGACGCCGAACTCGCAGTCGGCGATTCTGTCGAACTGCTCGACGGCGCGTAGCGGGGAGCTATTGGCGCCCGTCAACCTGCTCACGGAAATTCGCAAACACGCGGGTGCTGTTGGTGTCATCGAACCCGTGCTCGCCGGGATTCCAGTCGCTCGGTTCGTCGCGGACGGCCGCGGTGAACTCGGGGTGGAACTGCACCGTCCAGACCGGCGCGTCCGCGTGGCGGCTACAGAAGAACTCGTTGTACGCGGTGCGCGCCGTCGGCACCATCCCCTCGCCGAGTTCGGTCACCACGTCGGCATGCAACACCGGGACGACGGTGTCGACGCCGTCGAGGATCGGCGCCTCGCCGGTCCGCTCCATCCCGACGAACGTCGCGCGCCGGGTGTCGCCGACCACCTCCCCTCCGAGGGCGGCGTTGACCGCCTGGTGGCCGAAACAGACGCCGAGCAGCGGGATTTCCTCGGCAATGCACTCCTGAATGATGTCGAACTCCGGGTCGAGCCACTCACCGTGAGCCTCACGGTCGTAGACGCTCGCGGTGCTCCCGCTGAGGACAACGCCGGCGTACTCCTCGAGCGCCGGCGGCTCCGGATCGGGGACGAACGCCCTGTACTCCGTTTCGCCCGGCGTGTGCCGGACGATCTCCGGCCCGAGAAACCGGTAGTCGGGCTTGACCTCCGTGTCGAGGACGAGGATCGTCGACGCGCTCATGCGACGAACGCTCCCCGCCGGACCACCATAAAAGCTCCACAATATACGAGGGACTCTTTAACTGCGTTCAGTGAATCGAGGGTCGTATGCAACCGGACACACCGTTCGACGGGCTGGACGAGGTGACCCACGTCTTGCTGGAGTTCGGCGACGTCAACGGCATCTCGCGGTCGAAGCAGGTGACCGTCGAGCACTTCCTGTCGAACTGGCGCGAGGGGTTTCCCGTCAACATGCTGCTTCTGGTCCAGACGCCGCGCAACCGCGTCCCGGAGGGGTCGGGCTACGGGAAAGAGATCGGCTACGGCGACGGCCGGCTCCGGCCCGACCCCGACAGCGTCAGGCGGCTTCCCTGGCGGGACGACGCCGTCCGCGTCCGCTGTGCCCTCGAATACGAGGGCGAGCGCGTCGGGGCCGCGCCGCGGGCCGTCCTCCAGTCGGTCCTCGACGACATCGACCTCGGGCTCGAGTTCTTCGTGGGCAGCGAACTGGAGTTCTACCTGCTCGAGGACGGCGCGCCGGTGACCGAACACAAACACGAGTGGGTGTCGTGGGCGACCGAGGCCGCCTCGCCGGTGTACGACCGCCTCGTCGAGTGGGGCCCGGAGTACGGCGTGCCGATCCAGTCCCTGGAGCACGAACACGGCCCGGGGCAGTTCGAAGTGCTGTTCGAGTACGGCCCGCCGCTTTCGCAGGCCGATCGGACGTTCGACTTCAAGCGACTCGTCAAGCGGACCGCCCGATACTGCGACCAGCAGGCGACGTTCATGGCCAAGCCGTTCGGCGAGGAGAGCGCGAACGGCTACCACCTCCACGTCAGTGCCTTCGACGGCGACGAGAACGCCTTCGCGGGCGGGGAGGGACTCTCCGAGACTGGGCGGGCCTTTGTCGCGGGGGTACTCGACCACGCCGAGGCGCTGACGGCGTTTCACGCGCCGACGCTGAACGCCTACAAGCGCTTCGACGAGCACGGGTTCGCCCCCGACAGCGCCTCGTGGGGGTTCGACAACCGGATGGCCGCGCTCCGGGTGCCGACGGGGACGCCCCGCATCGAGAACCGCATCGGGAGCGCCGACGCGAACCCCTATCTGGTCATCGCGGGCACGCTCGCCGCCGGCGTCGACGGGGTCCGGCGGTCGCTCGACCCCGGCGACCCCGCCGAGGGGAGCCCGGCCGAGAGCTGTTCGCGGCTCCCGCGCTCGCCCGAGGCCGCGCTCGCGGCCCTGGAGTCCGACGAGGTGCTCGTCGACGCACTCGGGGAGGACCTCGTGCGCGCCTACGTGGCGAGCAAGCGCCGCGACCTTGCCGCCTTCCGCGAGCACGTCACCGACTGGGAACGCGAGCAGTACGTCGAACTGCTGTGACCATGCCGGAGGAACTGACGCTCCTCGTCGCACACCACGCCGAGCACTGGGGGCTGTGACCGCCGGGCGCGCCCTCACTCGCCGTCGAGGACGACGTCGCGCATCCCCTCGGACATGTTCGCGATCACGCCCGGGTCGCGTTCGATCTCGTTCATCACGAACCGGGAGGACGTCTCGTTGACGCCGTCGATGGCGACCATCGACTCGATGACCTTGTTCATCTGCTCGCGGTTCTGGACGCGCGTGATCGTGACGAAGTCGACGTCGCCCATCGTGTAGAACACCTGCTCGACGCCGTCGATGGCCGCCAGCTGCTCGCCGACCGCCTCGGAGTACCCCTGCTCGTGGGTGACCGACACCTCGGTGATCGCGACCATCGCCAGCCCGAACGGCGCGGGGTCGACGTCGGCGGTGACACCGGTGACGACCCCCCGCTCTTTCAGGTTGTTCAGCCGGTAGTGGACCGCCGACTTCGAGAGGTCGAGCTCCTCGGCCAGCGTCTCCAAACTCACGTCGAAGTCCGCTTCGATGTTCTCTAACAGCGCCAGGTCGACCTCGTCGAACTGTTCGGCGGTGTGCTCACTCATATACCTCGATAGAGACAGTACGGAATCATAAAAATTTCCGAATCGGTCGGACATTGTTCAACACATCACTGCCGTCCAGGCGCGAGCCGCTGCGACGACGGATCCATTCGCCCCCTCCCCGCGGCCCTCGTCGCTCATACTCGGCTACGAGATGGTCAACGCGATCGAGGTACTATAGTACGGAGTCCTAATGAAAATCATTTTGTAGAACTCCATCCACCTTAGAAGAATATTTATAGGACAATGTTGATATTATACGTGTTATGGCATCGGAGACAGCGAATCTGTACGACGAAGCCAGGAACTACGTCGGTGGCGAGTGGCGGGCCCCGTCGGCGGACGGCCAGGACGTGCTGAACCCGGCGACGGGCGAGCCGTTCGCGACCGTGGGGTTCAGTTCAGCCGAGGACGTCGACGACGCGGTCGGCATCGCGCGCGAGGCGTTCGGGACGTGGCGGAACCGTCCGATCGAGGAGCGGATCCAGCCGCTGTTCGCGTTCAAGGAGCTGCTCGAACAGCACCAGGACGAGCTGGCGGAGCTGCTCGTCAGAGAGCACGGCAAGACGCTCGGGGAGGCGCGCGGCGAACTCCGCCGTGGGATCGAGAACGTGGAGACGGCCTGCGGCATGCCGACGCTCATGCAGGCCGGCCACGTCGAGAACGCCGCGCCGGGGATCGACGAGACTGCAGTCAGGAAGCCACTGGGCGTGTTCGCCGCCGTGACGCCGTTCAACTTCCCGGGAATGATCCCGCTGTGGTTCCTGCCATACGCCGTCGCTGCCGGCAACAGCTTCATCCTGAAACCCAGCGAGCAGACGCCGCTGACCGCACAGAAGCTGTTCGAACTCGTCGAGGAGGCGGGGTTCCCCGATGGCGTCGTCCAGCTGGTCCACGGGAGCGTCGACACCGTCGACGCTATCCTCGAACACGACGACGTCGAAGGTATTTCCTTCGTGGGCTCGACCCCTGTCGCACGGACGATCTACGAGAAGGCCGCCGCCAACGGCAAGCGCGTCCAGGCCCAGGGCGGCGCGAAGAACCACGTCATCGTCTCGGAGACGGCCGACCTCGAGTTCGCGGCGGAGAAGACCGTCGGGTCGGCGCTTGCCTGCTCGGGCGAGCGCTGTCTCGCCAACGACGTCGTCGCAGTCGAGGAGTCCGTCTACGAGGAGTTCGTCGACCTCGTCGTGGCCGAAACCGAGCGCCAGGTCGTCGGCAACGGCCTCGACGAGGCGACGACCATCGGCCCGCTGATCACTGCCGAGCACGAACAGCGGGTCCGCAACTACGTCGAGACTGGCGTCCAGGAGGGGGCCGATCTCGTCGTCGACGGGCGGGACGTGACCGTCGACGGCTACCCCGACGGACACTTCCTCGGCCCCTGCGTGTTCCGGGACGTCACCGCAGACATGGTGATCGCGACCGAGGAGATCTTCGGCCCGGTGCTGGGGCTCGTGCCCGTCGCCGACGTTGCGGCGGGCATCGAGACGATGAACCGCAGCGACTACGGCAACGCCGCCAGCCTGTTCACCGGCAGCGGGGCCGAGGCTCGCCAGTTCCGCCACGACGCCGAAGCCGGCAACCTCGCGGTGAACGCGGGGACGGCCGCGCCGATGGCCTTTTTCCACTTCGGCGGCCGGAAGGACTCCTTCTTCGGCGACCTCCACGCCCAGGCCGAGGACGTCGTCCGCTTTTACACCGACGAGACCGTCTACATCGAGCGCTGGCCGGGCGCCGAGTAGGTCGCGGGCCTCCATCAGCCCGCTGTGATAGAATAATCACTATGAGCGGTTCGGCGATCCTGATTGAACAATTTTTGAAAAAATTTTATCTATAGTGGACGATATAGTATAGATTATGTCACAGCCTGAACTGAGTACTGAGAAGGCGAGAGAGATCCCACACTGGTACAGTCCCGATTCGGAGACGCTGTCGATCACCGAGGGGAGCGGCGTCCACGTGTGGGACACCGAGGGCAGGCAGCACCTGGACTTCTGTTCGCAGCTGTACTGTGCGAACCTGGGCCACAGCAACGAGGAGATCGAATCGGCGATCACCGACCAGGCGTCGACGATCGCGTACGTCTCCTCGTCGAAGCGCTCGCCGGTGCGGGAGGAGCTGGCCGGCCGCCTCGCGGCGGTCGCGCCGGAGGGGCTGACGGACACGTTCTTCTCGATCTCGGGCAGCGAGGCCAACGAGATCGCCTGCCACCTGGCCCGCGAGCACACCGGGGCGACGAAGATCCTCACGCGCTGGCGCTCCTACCACGGGGCGACCTACGGCGCCGGCGGCCTCACCGGCGACCCGGACACTCGCGCCGCGCTCGAACGGAACGCCGAGACGACGGGCACCGGGAAGTTCCTGCCGCCAATCCCGGAGGCGTTCGACACCGACGACCCCGAGGAGCTGGCCGAGCGCGCGGCCGATCACCTGGATTTCGTCATCCGCAACGAGGGGGCCGACAACATCGCGGCGATCATCACGGAGCCGATCGCCGGCACCAGCGGGGCCTTCACCGGGCCCGCCGACTACTTCCAGCGGGTCCAGGAGCTCTGTAACGAGTACGACATCCTGCTGATCTCCGACGAGGTCATCGCGGGCTTTGGCCGGTGTGGCGACTGGTTCGGCATCCAGACGGAGGACGTCCGCCCGGACATGATCACGTTCGCAAAAGGCGTCACCGGCGCGTACATGCCGCTGGCCGGGGTGATGACGCCGCCGGAGATCGGCGATGCGGTCGCCGAGGACGGGCTCGCGCTCGGCCAGACGTTCGGCGGCCACCCGGTCGCCTGCGCGGCGGCTCTCGCGGCGATCGACACATACGAGGACGGTGTCATCGAGCACGTCCAGGAGACGGAGCCGGTGCTGGAGGCCGGCCTGCAGGAGATCGCCGAGCGCTACGACGTCGTCCACGACATCCGTGGTCGCGGGTTCCACTGGAGCGTCGTCTTCGCCGACCCCGAGACGGGCGAGGCGCTGCACGACCCGCGCGTCGACGACGGCGACAACCCGGTCCACGACGTCATCGCGGGCTGTCGCGAGCGGGGCGTCCTCGTCGGCGGCGGCCGGCCGACGACCCAGATCCTCCTGTCGCCGCCGCTGGTCGCGGACGCCGCGGATCTGAAAGCGGGGATCAGCGCGCTGGACGATGCGATCAGCACGGTCTTTTGACCATGGCGGGCGCCCCCGAGTTCGACGGGACGCGCATCATCAGCGAATCCTGCGTCCGGCGGATCGGCGACGTCGCCGGGGCGATCGACGCCGTCGAGGAGGCGTTTTGCCGGTACGCGGCCGGCGAGGCGACCATGCCGCCGAAGTCCTACGTCGATCTGGAAGACGTCGACGGCGACTTCCGCTCGATGCCGGCGCGGGTCGGCGACGGCGCGGGCGTGAAGTGGGTGAACGTCCATCCGGACAACCCCGAGCGGTTCGGCCTCCCGACGGTGATGGGGTTAGTCGTCTACAGCGACCCCGAGTCGGCGTACCCGCTCGCGGTGCTGGACGGCACCGAACTCACCCGCCTGCGGACGGGCGCGGCCGCCGGCGTCGCGACGCGCCACCTCGCGCCCGCCGACGCGAGCACGCTGGGCATCGTCGGCGCCGGCGAGCAGGCCCGCACCCAGCTGGCAGCCGTCGCCACCGTGCGGGACATCGAGCGCGTCGTCGTCACCGATCTCGACGACGCTGCGGTCACGGCGTTTGTCACCCACGCGGCCGAGGCGGGGTTCGACGCCCAGCGCGGCAGCCCCCAGGACGTCGCCGCCTGCGAAATCGTCTCGACGACAACGCCCTCCCGGGAGCCGATACTCGAAGCCGGGTGGATCCCGGGCGGGACACACGTCAACGCGATGGGCGCCGACGCCGCGGGCAAGCAGGAGCTCGACCCCGCGCTGCTCGAACGAGCGGCGGTCGTGATCGACGACTGGGAGCAGTGTGCCCACAGCGGCGAGATCAACGTCCCGGTCGCCCGGGAGGGCTTCACCCGCGAGGACGTGGCCGCCGAGATCGGCGACGTCGTTGCCGGCGAGACCGACGGCCTCCGCGCCCGGACGACGGTGTTCGACTCCACCGGGCTGGCGATCCAGGACATCGCAACGGCCCGCCGGCTGTACGAGACCGCCGTAGACGAGGGTGAGGGGAAACTCGTGGAGATCGTCGGTGGATGAGCGGAGTACTTAACGGGCCCCAGGCATGGGGGGATGGCGTTACCGTGACCGGGAGGCATCACTGACCATGGACGTCGACCTCTGGAGCGACGTGGAAGCGACCTACCGGGAGCGGACGCCCCGGAGCCGGGAGCTGTACGGCGAGACGGCCGAGCACGTCCCGGCGGCGGTCGGCAGCACGTTCCGCGAGTGGACGCCGCACCCGCTGTACATCGACCGCGCGGAGGGCGTCCACCTGCAGGATGTCGACGGGAACCGCTACCTCGACTTCGGGATGAACAACGGCGCGGGGATGAGCGGCCACGCCCACCCCGCGCTCGTCGAGGCGATCCAGGATCAGGCCGAGCAGGGGACGCTGTACACCAAGCCCAGCGAGCTGCTGGTCGAGGCCGCCGAAGCCATCACGGAGCGCTGGGACGCCGTCGACACGGTCCGGTTCACCAACAGCGGCACCGAGAGCACGATGCATGCGATCCGCGTCGCCCGCGCCCACTCCGGGCGGGACAAGATCCTCAAAATCGAGGGGTCGTACCACGGCGTCCACGACTACGCACTGATCAGCAAGTCCGCTCCCCGGGAGAAACTCGGCCATCCGAAGCGCCCGACGAAAGTCGTCGAAAGCGACGGCGTTCCCTCCAGGAGCAGGTTCGGGAGATCGGTGCGATCATCGTCGAGCCGATCGTGATGAACGTCGGCGTCACCCAGCCCTACGGGGAGTTCCTGGGCGGCCTCCGCGAGCTGTGCGACGAGTACGGGCTCGTCTACATCTTCGACGAGGTCAAAACCGGGGTGAAGGTCGCGCCCGGCGGCGCCGCCGAACTCTACGGCGTCGACCCCGATCTGGTCGCGATGGCCAAGAGCATCGGGGGCAACGTTCCCGTCGGGGCGTTCGGCGGCGACGACGCGATCATGGCCGAGATCACGGACGGCGCAGCACACTTCGGCACGTACAACGCCAATCCGCTGGCGCTCCGTGCGGTCATCACCCAGCTCCGGGAGGTACTCACCGGGGACGCCTACGACCACGTCGACGCCCTCGGCGAGCGCCTCGCCCGCGGCTACGAGGACGTGCTGGCCGACCACGGGGTCGCGGGCCACGTCGACTGGGTCAACTCCCAGGGGACGATCAACTTCTTCGAGGAGCCCGTCCACGACTACCGGGATTTCCTCGCAAACGTCGACGTCGACTTCCACGAAAACTACTGGTTTGCGATGCTCAACCGGGGCGTGCTTGCCCACCCCCACCACCCGTCCCAGCAGTGGACGATCAGCGTCCAGCACACCCGCGAGCACGTCGACGAGCACCTGGAGACGTTCAAGGAGGTGGCACCACGGCTGGCGCGAAAGCAGTGACTCCAGTCTCTACGGCCTTCCGGCCCTGCTACCGATTGCAGTAAATACAATTGAAATTGCTATTTCGATATTTTTTCCTAACAGATACAGTTTCAGGAGAACAGAATCCAGAGTAATCGCCATAATTTATTACGATGGGGGTACGTGTACAGCCCATGAGCGACAGTAGCACTCGACTGTGCGGGCCGTTCGTCGGCGGCGAACCGGTGGCAGCGTCGGACGGGAGGACCCGGAAGCTCGTGAACCCGGCGACCGAGGCAGTCGTCGGGACGGTCGACGGCGGCGGCGCCGGGGACGTCGACGAGGCCGTACGGGACAGCCGCAGGGCAGCCGGGGAGTGGACCGCGCTCGCGCCGCCCGAACGGGGGCGCATCCTCCAGGACGTCGCCGCGGCGATCCGCGAGCAGCAAGCGTCGCTGGCCGAACTGGAAGCGGCGGACGCGGGCAAGCCCATCTCCGATGCGGAGTCGGAGGTCGAGAGCCTGGCGCGGTATTTCGAGTACTACGCGGGCATCACGGACAAGATCGGCGGCGAGACGGTGCCCGCGGGCGACGCCTACCTCGGCTACACCCGGCGGGAGCCGCTCGGCGTCACCGGGCACATTCTGCCGTGGAACTTCCCGTTGCTACTGTTCGGGCGCAGCGTCGCGCCCTCGGTCGCGGCGGGAAACGCGACGGTCGTCAAGCCGGCCGGGGAGACGCCGCGGACCGCGGTCGAGGCCGCACGGATCGCGGTCGAGGCCGGGCTCCCGCCGGGCGTGATCAACGTCGTGCCGGGCAGCGGCACCGACGCCGGCAGCGCGCTCGCGGGCCACGAGGGGATCGACTGCGTCAGCTTCACCGGGTCGGTGCCGACCGGCGTCGCGGTTGGCAGAGCGGCTATCGAAAACGTGAACCCGGTCCACCTCGAACTCGGCGGCAACGGGCCGAACGTGGTGTTCCCGGACGCTGACTTCGAAAACGCCGTCGACAACGCGCTCGCGGCCGTCTTCTCGAACGCGGGGCAGGTCTGCTCGGCGGGGCCGCGGCTGCTCGTCCACGAGGACGTCCACGACGAGTTCCTCGATGAACTCGCCGACCGCGCGGCGGAGATCACGCTCGGGCCGCCCATGGACGATCCGGACATGGGACCGCTCATCTCGGAAACGCAGTACGGGACGGTCCGGCGGTCCATCGACGACGCCCGCGAGGCGGTCGGCGATCCGGTCGTCGGCGGTGACGTGCCCGACCGCGAGGGCTACTTCGTGGAGCCAACGATCTTCGACGACGTCCCGAACGACGCGACAATCGCCCAGGAGGAGGTGTTCGGGCCGGTGCTGACGGTCACGACGTTCGCCGACGAGGCGGAGGCGCTCGCACTCGCCAACGACACCGAGTACGGACTGACAGCCGGTATCTTCACCGAGGACATGGGTCGCGCCCACCGCTTCGCGCGGGACGTCGAGGCGGGGGTCGTCTACATCAACGAGTGGTTCGCAGCCGGCGTCGAATCGCCGTTCGGCGGCACCAAGAACAGCGGGATCGGCCGCGAGGCGGGCGAGGAGGCGATCCGCGGCTACACCCAGGTCAAGGCCGTGACCGGGGCGATCGACCGGTGATCATGGGTATTTTGGGTCGCTGGGCGTTCCTGGCCTGATCACACCGAGCGCTGTTCGGAGACGGCTGATAGTGACTTGAGGGGAATCCTGCTTAACTCCCTCGCGCGTGATGTATGAGAGGGAGTGCAGAGGTCGACAATAATCCGCGCCTCAGAGCGTGGGATAGTGACTGACCCAGGATGCGAAGGAAATCAAGCATAGGTCACGCGCCCGCCTGCCGCGCTGGCAGGCGGGCGAGGAACCTGTCTAGATGGATTTCCGCATCACGCACCGCACTCCAGAGGCAAATCATGGCGTACATCGGTATCGACGTTCACAAGACCGCATCGCAAATCGCCGTCTTACCCGAGGAGCCGACGGGTACCGACGACGTTGAACCGCTCGAAGAGATTCGCGTCGAGAACGCGAATCTCGACGAATTTGCTCACCGGTACGAAGGAAGTGAAGCTGTGCTGGAAGCGACTAGCAACTACTACACGATCTACGAGACGTTGGACAAGTATCTTGATGTGAAAGTTGCAAATCCACTGGAGATGAAGTGGATTGCCGAAGCTGCTCAGAAAACTGACGAAATCGACGCGAAGAAGCTTGCAGAGCTTGATCAACACGGCGTGCGCTACGATGATGACCTCTTCACCAAGGAGGGGCGCGAGTTCTTGGCAGAACTCGCGCTCGAGGAGCCGGGTACCCTCCTGTTGGAACAGTGGCTTGAGACGATAGATGACCTGACTGAACGAATCGAAACACTTGACGAAGAGATTGAAGAGATCGCAGCTGACTGTGAGCACCCACAGCTGTTGCAGACGATTCCAGGCGTTGGAGCGTACTCAGCGGTAGTGATCTATGCGGAAATCGGCGAAATAGAGCGGTTTGAGGATGCTGATAAGTTAGTGAGTTACGCTGGGTTGGATCCAACTGTCCGCGAGTCGGGGGACTCGCGGACGGAAGGCTCGATCAGCAAAGAAGGCAACAGTCAGTTACGAGACGTGCTAGTTCGGGCAGCGAAGGTAGCCGTTCACACGTGCAACGATCCGTATTTGAGTACGTTCTACTGGCGGTTACGTGGAGAGAAGAACAAACCAGCACTGGTTGCACGTGTGGCAACGGCACGGAAACTGCTGATTTCGATCTATCACATGCTTGACCGGGAGGAAGAATACGATCCACCAGGAGTGAGTGACTGAGCGACGCCCGAGCGTCGCTCATGAGCGGTGCTCGCCCATCGTGAGTGACAACTCTCGCCAGGTAAGATATCTCCCGCTGGTGGACCGAAACAGGTAGCTTCGTCTCACTGTCTGTCGATTTCGACTAAAAAAGAACCAAGAAGCGCAATTCACCCTAACTACTATGTCGCTCAACGTGGTTAGTCTCACCAGCAGGATTCCCCTAGATGATTGTTGTGAGTCGTTACCGCTGTCGACCCATTACGTCGTCTCGCTCGGCGAGCACCTCGCCCCTTTCAGTCCCACCCGACGTGGCTGTCCAGGCCGGGCGGGACTGAAAGGGGCCGCCCGTTCGATCCATCCCGGACGACGCAAGCACTGCACCGAGCGAACGAAGTGAGCGAGGGAAGCGCGCAGCAAGTCCCGGATGGTCGAACGGGCGGGGGCTTTCATGCTGTTCGAAACACTGTTGAGCACTACTCTGGACACTACCACCACACCGATCCGGAACTCACTTTTAAACCCTCACAGATCAACGGCTGTAGAGATTTGTCGGTGTGTGCCGTGTGAACAGTATGGACACACGAAATTCAGCTGTCCGCACCGCGCGGCGCGGGGACGTGTCGGTGTCCAGTCCCCGACGCCCGTCGGACCAGGGTGACCTGCCATGACCCACGAATACACAACCGCAGCGACGCTCGCCAGGGAGATCCGCGCCGGCGAGGTGTCGCCGGTCGACGTGCTGGACGACCTGTTCGCACAGATCGACGCCCACGACGACGCGGTAAACGCGTTCACGTACCGCCGCGAGGACGACGCCTACGAGGCTGCGCGCGAGGCCGAGCGGGCCGTCGAGGAGGGGCGTGGCCTCGGCCCCCTTCACGGCGTTCCCGTCGCCATCAAGGACCTCGACACGCCGGTCGAGGGCGCGCCGATGACCTGCGGGTCGGCACCGCTGGCGGACAACGTCGCCGAGGAGGACTGCCTGCCGGTCGAGCGCCTGAAAGACGCCGGCGCTATCGTCGTCGGGATGACGAACGTCCCGGAGTTCGGCCACAAAGGGACGACCGACAACCCGCTGCACGGGACGACCGTCACGCCGTTCGACACGGACCGCATCGCCGGCGGCTCGTCGGGCGGGAGCGCCGCCGCGCTGGCCGCCGGGATGACGCCGCTGGCGATCGGGTCGGATGCCGGCGGCTCCATCCGCATCCCGGCAAGCGCCTGCGGCATCGCGGGGCTGATGCCGAGCTTCGGGCTCGTTCCCTTCGACGCCCGGCCGGACGCCCTGGAGGCGCACTCGCCGTTCACGGCGCTGGGGCCGATGGCCCGCTCCGTCGAGGACGTGGCGCTGATGCTCGACGTGCTGGTCGGCTGGGACGCCTCGGACCCGTTTTCCGTCCCCGCGCCCGAGGCCGACTACGTCGGCGCGACCCGCCGCGGCGCCGACTCGCTGTCGGTGGGGTACAGCCCGGATCTGGGAATCTTCCCGATGGAGGACGTCGTCCGTGACATCGTCGAGGAGGCAGTGGCGGAGCTGGACGCCGCCGGCGCGTCAGTGACCCCCTCCGAGCCCGCGTTCGGCCACGACTACGAGACGATGCTCGCCGCCTGGGAGGAGGGGTTCAAGCTGCTGCTGTCCTCATTGCCGGAGAAGGTCGAGCAGGCGACGGGGATCGACCTCTGGGGCGAGCACCGCGACGAACTCATGGACCAGTTCGTGGCGTACATCGAGGAGGGCCTCGACCAGTCTGCCGCGGAGTTCAAGCGCGCGGACATGGTCCGGACCGACGTCTACGACGCCGTCAACGACGTGTTGGCCGACAACGACGTGTTCGTGACGGCGACGCTGGCGACGCCGCCGTTCGACGCCGACATCGCCGGCCCGACGGCGGTCGACGGCCACCCGGTCGACCCCTACTTCGGCTGGCCGCTGACCTGGGTGTTCAACCTCACCGGCCACCCGGTGCTGTCGGTGCCCGCGGGGTTCACCGACGACGGCCTGCCGGTCGGCCTGCAGATCGTCGGCCAGCGGTTCGACGACGAGACCGTACTCGCGGCCGGCGCTGCCATAGAGCGGATCCGGCCCTGGGACGACCACTACCCGCCGGCAGGGATCGCCTGATCGCGACCGGCGACCTGGCTGTCCTGCCGCGCCGACTACTCCCTCTGCAACTGGTCGATCAGCCGACGCAGCGTCGCCAGGTCGTACTGCCCGGGCGCGGTCGCGTCGGCGGGGTCGACGGGCGCGTAGCCGATCCGGGAGCCGTACAGCGGTGCGACCGCCCGCGAGTGCCGGCCGGCCTCGCCCATCGCCATCGTCGCGACCGTCCGGCCCGCTGCGGTCGCCTCGTGGGTCGCCGAGAGCAGCGCCAGCACGTCCCCCCGCGTCTCGGCAGTCACGGCGAGTTTTCCGACGTCCCCCAGTTCCGCTGTCTCGGTGAGGAGTTCCGACAGCGTCTCCCGGTCGGGCGTCCCCTCGAAGTCGTGGACCGAGACGACGACCGCGACGTCGTGCGTGCGGGCGTGCTCGAGGAGGTCAGCACAGTCGCCGGCCCGGACTGCGGCGAGTTCGATGTCGACCGCCTCGACGGCCGGGTGCTCGACCGCCCGTTCGAGCGTCTCGATCCGTGCGGGATTGTCGGCTGCCTCGCCGCCCTCCCACTCGACCCGGTTGGTGACCAGCAGTGGAAGGTTGCCCTCGTAGGCCGAGAGTTGGGAGCGGCCGTCCTCGGCGAGGTCGGCGCGGAACTCGACGGCGTCGGCGTGCTCGCGGGCGGCCAGTTCGACCGAGAGGTCGGCCGTGACCGCCGCGAGCACGAACTCCTCGAACTCCATGCTCCCGTTTCTGGCTGGCGGGAGTAAAAGAACGTCGCTGGACCTGCTGTATCGCCTCCCTTGTGATCCCCCGGTCAGCGTGCCGATACAGTTTCGTCGCTGGCCGCCCTACTCCGTCCCGATGCTCCCTCCCGACCCCATCGTCGTCACGGTCGCGTTGCTGCTTCTCGGCGTCGTCGCGAGCGTCGTGCCGCTCGTTCCTGGCGGGGCGGTCTCGACGCTCGGCATCGTCTACTACTGGCTGGCGGCGGGGGACCTCGCCACTGTTGCCCTCCTCGGCTTCGTGGCGCTGGGCGTTTTCATCGTCGCCTTCGATCTCGTCGGCGGCGCCATCTCGGCGCAGGTCGGCGGCGCATCGACGAAAACGACGTTCGTCGCCGCCGTCGCGGGGATCGGACTCCTGTTCGTGCTCGGGCCGCTCGGTGCCCTCCTGGGCGTCGTCGGAGTCGTGTTCTCCCTGGAGTATCTCCGGCACCGCGACGTCCGCCGGGGGCTCCGGACCGCGGCTGTCACGGCCGTCGGGATGCTCGCCTCGACGGCGATGCAGGTGCTGCTCACCGTGTCGATGCTCGCCGGATTTCTGCTGGTGGTGTGGCTGTAGGCTGTCCGGCTGTCGAAGCGAAACCGCGAGAAGCGTATCGACGCCGATCAGGCGACCGGGATGTCCTGCTCGGCTTCGAGCAGTTCGTGGTAGCGGTTGCGGATCGTCACCTCGGAGATGTCGGCGACTTCGCTGACCGCCGCCTGGGTGGTCTTCTCGTTGGTGAGCAGCGCGGCGGCGTACACCGCGGCGGCCGCGAGGCCCACCGGCGACTTGCCGGAGTGGACACCCTGCTCTTTGGCGTTCTGGAGCAGCTGGCGGGCGCGCATCTCCGCCTCCTCGGACAGCTCCAGCGAGGAGGCGAACCGCGGCACGTAGCTTTCGGGGTCGGCCGGCTTCACTTCGAGGCCGAGCTCCCGGACGACGTACCGGTAGGTGCGCGCGATCTCGCTTTTCTCGACGCGGGAGACCTCGGTGATCTCGTCGAGCGACCGGGGGACGCCGGCCTGGCGGGCGGCGGCGTACACCGACGCCGTCGAGACGCCCTCGATCGAGCGGCCCGGCAGCAGGTTCTCGTCGAGCGCGCGGCGGTAGATCACCGAGGCGGTCTCGCGGACGTTCTCCGGCAGGCCCAGCGCGGAGGCCATCCGGTCGATCTCGCCCAGCGCCTGCTTGAGGTTGCGCTCCTTCGAATCGCGGGTCCGGAACCGCTCGTTCCACTTGCGGAGGCGCTGCATCTTCTTGCGCTGCTTGGCGCCGAGCGCGTTGCCGTAGGCGTCCTTGTCGCGCCAGTCGATGTTGGTCGACAGCCCCTTGTCGTGCATCATGTTCGTCGTCGGCGCCCCGACCCGGGACTTCTGGTCTTTCTCCTGGGCGTCGAAGGCGCGCCACTCCGGCCCGCGGTCGACCGAGTCCTCCTCGACGACCAGCCCACACTCGGTACAGACGGTCTCGCCGTGCTCGTCGTCGACGATCAGCTTCCCGCCACACTCCGGGCAGTCGATCGACTCCTCTTCGCGTTCCTCGGTCTGTTCGCTCTCCTGTACTCGCGTTCGCGTGTTCGAGTCACTCATATGTTGGAATGTGCTCTCCGGGAGATTTCTCCCCGTAAAAATCCCGGGCTGTTAGCTAAACAAACGTTAGTCCGAAAAGCACTTAAACTTTTCGCTATCTGGACTATGATACCCGTCTGACGCGCCGTATCGCCGGAATTTGGCAACCGGATATATACTCTTAAGTATGAGCATCGTTCACATGCGCCCCCGATTTCCGGCTGTTGAGGGGCCAGCGCGAGGGATGAGCGTTTACTCACATCGAATGATCCCACTCTATGCCATTCGATGGTATCTAGTGGTTCATATCGACCCTGGCAGTTCCGAGTTGTGTCGAGATGACTGATAGTGATTGTTGCGATTATTTTCGGAACCACGTCACATGAACGGTTGGTTCGCGGGCTGAGGCCCACGAAACCAACGATATCAGTTCTGGAGCGTGGGGTCGGCCTCGCGGCCCTCCTCGACGGCGGTCGTCAGCGAGACGTTGAGGACCATCATCGCGGCGAGGCCGCCCAGTACCGTGACGGCGTTTTTGATCGCGTGGTCGACGATGGCGACCGAGAGCGCGGTCACGGCGCCGACGGGCGTCAGCGCGACCATCAGCAGCGTGAACGCCCCCTCGTAGAGGCCGATGCCGCCGGGCGACAGCGGGAGCACTTTCGCGAGGTTCCCGACGCTGACGGCGAAAAAGCCCGCGCCGATGAGAAGTCCGGGCGCCATCTCGACGCCGAAGGCGAGCAGCACGACGATGGCGACGAACACGTCGATGGTCCAGATGAGGAGGCTGCCGAGGCCGACCCGGAGGAACGCCCGGCGGTCCCGGGCGACGGTCTGGACGTCGCCGGCGAACTGCTCGACGACGCCCGCGACGGTGTCGGCGTACCGGTCGCTGCTGAGCCGGCCGACGACTCGCCGGACGTAGTTGGTCTCCGAGCGCGCCGTGTAGACGATTATCGCCACGGCGCACAGCGCCGCCAGGCCGACGCCGGTGGCGACGAACAGCGCCGTCCGGCCGCTCTGTGCTTCGCTGCCCTCGACTGGCTGGCCGGTCAGCGCTGCCTCGAGTTCGGCCGTCGACCCCGTCGCGGCGAGGCCGAGCAGGACCATCCCCGCCAGGAACGTGATCGTCAGCAGGTCGTACACCCGTTCGACGGCCAGCGACGCCACGCCCGAGGGGTAGGGGATCCCCCGCCGCGCTTTCACGATGTACGCACGGACGGCGTCGCCGGCCCGGGCCGGGAACACGAGGTTGCCGGTCTGGCTGATGAACACCGCCCCCGTGAGGAACGCCCAGTCAGTCCGGAAGCCGATCGAGTCGAGGATGTCCCGGTAGCGCAGCCCCCGTAGCGGCCACGAGAGCAGGTAGACGACGGCCGCGAGCCCGACCAGCAGCGGGTCGGCGCCGGCCATGCTGTCGAGCACGGCCGACGGATCGAGGTAGACGGTCATCAACAGCACTGCGAGGACGATCAGCAGGCTCCCCGCCGCGAGGCTCGTCCGGCGGGTCACTCGCGGGCTGACCGACAGCTGCCAGAACGTCCGTACGATCTGGCTGCCCATCCCGAACACGTCCCGGACGAGGTCGACCTTGGAGTCGCCTTTCGGGGTCCAGGCGACGGGGAGCTCTGCGACGCGGTAGCCGGCCCGCTGGGCGCGCACCAGCAGTTCGGTGTCCCAGAACCAGTGGTCGTCCTCCACCTCCTCCAGCAGCGCGAACAGCACCTCCCGGTCGAACGCCTTGAATCCGCACTGGTGATCGCGCACCTCCGAGCGCAACAGCAGGCGGACCAAGGCGTTGTACCCCCGGCTCGGCACGTCGCGTTTTGCCGGCCGGTCGGCGTCACTGCCGGCCAGCAGCCGCGACCCAGTCGCGACGTCTGCCTCCCCCGAGCGGACGTGCTCGACGAGTTCCTCCAGGTGTGCCATGTCCGTCGCCAGGTCGGTGTCGAAGTACACCAGCGTCCCCCCGCGGGCCTGCCGGAACGCGAACTCCAGGGCGCCGCCCCGGCCCAGCCGCTCGTCGCTGTGGAGGTGCCTGACTGCCCCGTGCTCGGCCGCGAGTTCGTCGGCGATTTCGGGGGTCCGGTCGTCGCAGCCGTCCTCGGCGACGATCACCTCGTAGCTCCCCGCGGGGAGAAACGAGTCGAGGTGTTCGAGCGTCACGTGCACCGTCTCGGCCAGCGTCGCCTCCTCGTTGTAGGCGGGCAGGACGACGCTCACCTCGACGGACGCTCCCATTGTGTGCAGGTGATTTGCTGCGAGTAAGAACCTTCTGGATCGGAGAATCGACGGCCGCGACGGAGCCAACGCGAGTAGCTGCTCGTCTCCCGTTACAGGTCCAGCGCGAGTAGCTGCTCGTCTCCCGTTACAGGTCCAGCGCGAGTAACTGCTCGTCCGTGGCGGCGTAGACGCGATCCGCGACGAGGAGGTCCCGCAGCGATCCGACGGGGCTCTCCGCGACGACCTCCCCGTTCCCGTCGAGCCGATAGACGCCCCCGTCGGTGCCGGCGTAGACGCCGTCGTCGGCCGGGGGGAGGCACTCGATCGGGCTCCCGTCGAGGGATCGTTGCCAGCGGGTCTCCCCCGCGCTGTCGAGTGCCTGAACCTCCCGGAGGCCGACGTACGGCCCGGCGTCGCCGACGCCGACCGCGTGGCGGTCGTCAGTCCCCAGGCCCCATCGCTCCTGGCCGGTTGCCGCGTCGAGCACGGCGAACTGGAACCCGTCGCTGACGTACACCGCCCCGTCGCGGACGGCCAGGATACTGCCGCCAGTGCGGTCGCTCGTCCACTGCAGTTCGCCGTCCTCGAAGGCAGCGACCAGCGAGCGGGTCGCGGCGTAGACCTGCTCGCCGGCGTGGACCGACCGGATGCGACCCCCATCCGGCCGGGCGAGCCACCGTTCGTACCCCTCGGCTGCGTCCAGCGCGAGCAGGCGATCCTCGGTCGTCGCGCACACCACGCCGTCCTGTACGGCCGCGACGGAGACCTCGGCGCGGCCCTCGGGTGGACTGACCTCGTGAGACCACGCTACCTCGCCGCTCTCGGCGTCGAGGCGGTAGATCCGCCTGTCGTCGCTGCCGAGGTACAGGGCGTCGCAGTGTGGCACTGGCGGCTCGTAGACGCTCCCGGTTTCAGTGACCCACTGCTCGGTCCCGTCGTCTGCGATCGCGGCCACGTACCCGCTGCCGCTGCCGATGGCGTCGTCGCCGTAGCCGACGTAGACGTCCCCGCCGACGACCGGCGTCGTGAACGAGGAGTAGCCGCCGGTTTCGCCGTACCCCCACAGGCGCTCGCCGGTCGCCGCGTCGAGTGCGACCACGCCGCCGCTGCCGTTGGCGAACCCCTCGCGGCCGTAGAGGACACCGTTTGAGACCGCCGCGATGCTGCCGCCGGTCCCGTAGCGCCACTCGGGGTCGGGCGTCCTGACTCCCTCCTGGTTCTGATCGTCGTCTGCGTCGTTCGCGTTCCCGTTCGGATTCTCGTCGCTGTCGTCTCCGCTGTTGTCGTCGCCGACTGGTCCGCCGTCTGTCGATCCGTCGTCGCCGGAATCGGTGTCGCCGTTGTCGTCGCCAGTCACACAGCCCGCCGCCCCAGCGACGAGCGCCCCGGAGACTGCGAGAAATGACCGTCGTCCCAGTTTCATGTCTCCTCGTTGTGACGGCACGGATAAACCAGTACCCGAGAGTCAAATGTATCTTTGAGTGACTGGGCCCCGAACACCCTGCACGGGCCGATCGCGACCTCCTTCTGGCGACTCACTCCCCGCTCTCGGCCGGTGCCGTCCGGTCGGTGTCGGCGTCGATGCGGTCGAACTGTTCGACGAACCCTCGCTCGATGAGGTCCCGCGTCCCGTCCGGGCCGGTGATCGCCAGTTCGACCTCGTCGTAGGGCGGCTCGTAGGTCAGTTCGAACGTGAACGAGGAACAGCAGGCCGACTCCTTGCCGACGAAGCGCGCGAGCGACTCGAGACTC
>PXSF01000127.1 GCA_003022845.1 Halobacteriales archaeon SW_10_66_29
AACACGAATCGAGCCGGCGCGGGTTCATGGCGGGATGTGGCGCCGCCATTGCGCTCGCACTCGCTGGCGGGACCGGCACCGTCGGAGGACAGGAGGAGTACAAACCGATCGGAGACCTGTTAGAGATCGTCGAGGAGGAGAACTGGGGTCGCTGGGGTGAAGACGACGAACTGGGGGCGATCAACCTCCTGGGGAGCGAGAAGATGTTCGCGGGGTTGACCGCGGCGAAAAAACGCGGGCGCAAACGCGTCGAACGGTTCACGCTCCAGACGCCGATCACGGGCGAAGCGTTCGACGCGTTCTTCGACGACGGGGTCGAATTCCCGACGACAGACACCGGCGATCCGCTGTTCCCGGGACGGACGCCCGCCCGCCGGGACAACGTGGCTGACGTCGAGGACCCGATCCCGACGCCAAACGGCGTCCTCTTTGCGGACGACAGGTTCGAAACCCCCTTCTATTTGCAGGGGACGACCCACTACGACGCGCTCGGTCACGCGTGGTACGACGGGACACTCTACAACGGGTTCGACGCGGGGACGACCCGGACCCGGCGTGCGTTCGACATCGAAGTCGAGGGAGTCACGGAGACGTTCGGCCTCGGGAAGGCCGACGTCGGGAACGTGGCCGACAGCGGCGTCGCCGGGCGGGGCGTGTTGCTCGACGTCGGCCGCTACAAGGTCGACGAGGCTCCGTACCGGCTAGACCTCGGCGAGGAAATCACCCTCGAAGACCTCGAGGCAACTGCGGACGCCCAGAACGTCGACCTCCGGAAGCGGGACATCCTTCTCGTCCGGACAGGGGCACTCGAGCGCGCTCGCGATCCGGAGGCCGAGTGGGCGCCGCTGAACGAACCCGGGCTGACGTACTCCGACGACCTCGTTCGCTGGTTCCGCGACATGGAGTTCCCGGTCGTCGGCGCCGACAACCTCGGGGTCGAGAAGGCGTCCCAGGAGGTGACCGAGGACGACCTCGACGACGGACGGACGGACCTGAGGGGGACCTACCTCTTCCCGCTGCACGGCGCGCTCCTGCGCAACCTGGGTGTGACGATCAACGAGATCCTTGACCTCTCTGATCTGGCCACCCAGTGTGCGGCGGACGGCGTCTACGAGTTCCTCTACACCGCTGGCCCGCTCAACGTCGAACAGGGCGCCGGCACGCCGGTGAACCCGGTGATCCTGAAGGCGTCTGGCGGAAACGAAGGTGGCCAAGCCCCTGGCAGAGGTGGGAACGGCAGGGGAGATAAAGGTCGGTAGCTCTCGGTCGTATTCAGCCCCTGGGACCGTGCATGGGGCGTATACGTAACTCATAGTGATTGTTGTAATTTTTTTCGGCACCATGTCGCAATAGCGGCGGTTTCACGGCCCGAAACTGGCGTCTAACGAATCCCCGACGGTAAAGAGTCACAATAATCACTATCAGACCACCCCCAGACTATTAATGATGGGAACACACAGCTTCGGCTGTGACTGCCGCAGGTGACGAGCCGAACGTTCTCATCGTCGACGACGAGGAGCGAGTAGCCAACACTTACGAACTCCGGCTGCGGGACGGCTACGAGACGACAGTCGTTCACGGTGGGGAGGAAGCGCTCGACGTGGTCGACGACAGCTTCGACGTCGTGCTGCTCGACCGCCGGATGCCCGGCACGCCGGGCGACGAGGTGCTGGGGGAGATCCGCCAGCGCGGGCTGGACTGCCGCGTCGTCATGCTGACGGCCGTCGACCCGGGGTTCGACGTCGCCGAGATGGACGTCGACGACTACGTGGTGAAGCCGGTCGACAGGGACCGGCTCCGCAACGTCGTCGACCGGGCCCTGACGATCTCCGAGTACAACGAGCAGATGCAGCGACTGAGTTCGCTGAAGCTCAAGCGGAACGTCCTCGAGGTGGAGATGGACCGCCATCGCCTCGAAGAGAACCCGACGTACGTGGAACTGGTCGAGGAGATCGACGCGCTCGAGGCGGAGATCGAAGCGATGGAGGAGACGCTCGACCTCGATCAGGTCGATCTCTACCTGTGAACGGCGGGGAAGCGGGCGCTGACGGTCGGGAACCGGGAGATGCGCAAGCGGAGACGGGAGAGACATCCGTCGCTGGGCGGTGCGTCCGCTGTGCCAGCGACCGACCAGGAGAACTAGGGCGTCTGCAGGCGTACGTCCGATACTCTGTGAATGTCTTCTCCGATTCCAGTGCCGTCACAGTCCGACTCCGGACATCGGTAGTGCCAGCCGTCCTCTGTCGCCTCTCGTTCCTCGAATCGTGTGCCACAGGCGTCACAGAACAGCTGCCCGTCCTTGCAGTTGTCCTGATGGAGTTCGAGTTCGAGCTCGGAGCTAAATGACCGTTTGCAGTTGCGGCAGGTGTAAGGCATATCTCAACATTTGCGTTCTCTTTTAAAACTGTATCGGAACGTTTACTGCTTGCGATTAACGGCGTCCAAACGCGCCGTCTGCGGGCGGCAGGCGACACGTTTGTTCACTACACGTCATACTGGTGGCTGTAATTCTTTTACTCACCAGTCTCTGCTCTCTGTGGATACAGACCCGTTCCGCCTGGATTCTCAATTCGAGTGTTCACGTACGTACAGCCACCAGTATCAGCAGTCGCCATCGGGGGACGGCACGGCGACGACGGGGAACTCGCAGAGGATCGATCACGGGACGGCAGTCAGGATTGCTCGGCCATCTCGACGACGTCGTCGAAAAACGAGAGGGAGTCGTGGGGGCCGGGGTTCGCCTCGGGGTGGTACTGGCGGGTGATGATGTCCAGGTCGTCGTTGTCCAGCCCTTCCGGGGTCTCGTCGTTGACGTTGATCTGTGTCACCTCGAGTTCGTCGCCCGGGTCGGCGACCGTGTACCCGTGGTTCTGGGTCGTCATGACGACCTGGCCGGTCCGGAGGTCACGCACCGGCTGGTTGACGCCGCGGTGCCCGAACTCCATCTTCTCCGTGCGCCCGCCCAGCGCGTTTGCGACCACCTGCTGGCCCAGACAGATGCCGGCCAGCGGCAGTTCGCCGACGAACGCGTCGACGACCTCACCGGTCGCCTCGAAGTTCTCCGGGTCACCCGGGCCGTTCGAGATGAACAGGACGTCCGGGTCGACCGCGTTGACGTCGTCCTCGGTGGCGTCGTACGGGAGCCGGTGGACGACGGCGTCCCGTTCGACGAGCGAACTGACGATGCTTCCCTTCGCGCCGCAGTCGATCAGCGCCACCGACGGCCCCGACCCCTCGGGGTTGTGGACCGTGGATTCGGCGACCGACACCTGCGCACCGATGTCCTCGTGTTCGGACATGTGCTTGCACTGGTCGAGTTGGTCGAGCGCGTCCTCGCGGGTGGCGTCGGGGCCGGCCGCGATCCCACAGCGCATCGCCCCCTCGTCGCGGATCTCCGTGACGATCTCGCGGGTGTCGAGGTGATCGACCGCGGGCACCCCCTCGTCCTGGAGCCACTCGGCAACGTCCTCGGTCATCTCCCGCGCGAGCACGCCGCGCGGGTGGACGCGGTCGGACTCGAATCGCTCCTTCCGGACGCCGTAGTTCCCGATCAGCGGGTACGAGAACGTCAGCAGCTGTTCCTCGTAACTCGGGTCGGTGAGGCTCTCCTCGTAGCCCGTGTACGCAGTGGTAAACACGAGCTCCCCGCGGGTCTGCCCTGGCGACCGCGACCGTGCCTCGATCAGGCGCTCACCTTCGATGGCGACGTACGCGTCTGTCATTACGAGACGCGTACGAAATACCCGCTGATAAGCGTTGCTTTCGAAGTTGAGTTACGAAATTCGTAGCGTTCAAGTAGGCGCCGGGGAAACCTTCAGACCTCGATGGACGAACTCGACCGCGAAATCCTGGATATTCTCCGACGGGACGCCCGAACGCCGTACACGGAGATCGCCGACGAGGTCGGCACCTCCGAGGGGACGATCCGCAACCGGGTCGAGAGCATGGTGGAGGCGGGCGTCATCGAGCGGTTCACCGTTGCGACGCGGACCGGGAACGTGAAGGCGATGATCGAGATCAGCGTCGACGTTGACGTCCACACCGGCGGCCTCACTGAGGGGATGGCCGACTGGGACCGCGTCGACTTCGTCTGGCAGGTCTCGGGCGAGGAGGACATCGTCCTCGTGGTCGACACGGTCGACACCGGCGGCCTCAACGAGCTGATCTCCCGCGTGCGCGAGATGGACGAGGTCAGCGCCACCAAAACGCGGCTGATTCTCGAACAGTGGCGCAGCTGACGCCGACAATCTGCATTTTCTAAATTTTCGTGATGAAAATCTCTCATCTCTGACCCGAGTCGGATGATTTATTGATCTTCGGTTTTTACTCCCGGGTGCTTATGGACAATTGCAACCCGAGTAACTGGCACATTCAGCCGCCGCCACAGCAGGCGGCGCAGTCACAGCACGGATCGGAACCCAGGCACTGGACTCTGGAGAGGAGTTCTCGCCGCCAATGAACGGCAGCGACGGCCGTCGATTGACGCGAACAGCAGCTGCTAGTGTCACCGTCGCGTGCAGCAGTGAGCCGACAGCGGCCGCATCACGCGGCGACGGGGGGCGCACAGATGGGTAAGGATCTCGAGCGGGACCTCGGGCTCCCGGCCGTGATGGCGATCAGCATCGGCGCGATGGTCGGCAGCGGCATCTTCATCCTGCCGGGCGTAGCGATGAAGATGGCCGGGCCGGCCGTCGTGCTGGCGTACCTGCTCGCCGCGGTGCTGGTGCTGCCGGCGGCGCTCAGCAAGTCCGAGATGGCGACCGCGATGCCCGAATCCGGCGGGACGTACCTGTACGTCGAGCGCGGGATGGGGCCGCTGCTCGGCACCGTCGCCGGCGTCGGGACGTGGTTCTCGCTGACGTTCAAGGGTGGGCTCGCGCTCGTCGGCGGGGCACCGTACCTCGTGTACTTTCTGGATCTACCGGTGAAGCCGGTCGCGTTCGCCGTCGGGCTGGTGCTGATCGCCGTCAACGTCGTCGGCGCCAAGCAGACCGGGCGGATGCAGATCGCGTTCGTCGTCGTCATGCTGGCGGCGATGCTGTGGTTCACCGTCTCGGGCGCGCCCAACATCGAGTCGACGCGGTTCCAGGGGCTGTTCGACAGCGGTGCCGGCGGCCTGATCGGCGCGACCGGGTTCGTGTTCGTCTCCTACGCGGGCGTGACGAAGGTCGCCAGCGTCGCCGAGGAGGTCGAGAACCCGGACCGGAACCTGCCGCTCGGGATGCTCGGATCGCTCGCGATCACGACCGTCATCTACGTCGGGATCGTCGCCGTCATGGTCGGCGTCGCGCCCGCTTCGGAGCTGACGAGTTCGAAGGTCCCGATGATCGTCGCCGCCCAGCAGGTGCTGCCGGGGCTGGGCGTCGTCGCCGTCGTCGTCGCGGCGCTGCTCGCACTCGTCAGCACCGCCAACGCGGGAATCCTCTCGTCGTCGCGGTACCCC
Organism: Halobacteriales archaeon SW_10_66_29; assembly: GCA_003022845.1. Taxonomy (GTDB): domain Archaea; phylum Halobacteriota; class Halobacteria; order Halobacteriales; family Haloarculaceae; genus Halovenus. Next base: position 5,444 of record PXSF01000127.1, read on the forward strand.
TTCGCCATGAGCCGCGACGGCCTCGCGCCGGCGTACTTCGAGGCCATCAGCGATCGGTTCAACACGCCGGTCCGGGCGATCAACGTCACGGGCGTCGTGTTGCTGTTGCTCGTGTTCGTGCCGGTCGGCGAGATCGCGAAGCTCGCCAGCGCGTTCAAGATCATCGTGTTCGTGCTCATCAACGTCGCCGTCATGGCGTTCCGGCAGGGAAACATCGAGAGCTACGACCCGTCGTTTACGACGCCGCTGTACCCGATCCCACAGCTCGTCGGCATCGTCGGCGGCCTCGCACTGCTGCCGTTCATGGGGATCGTCCCGCTGGTGGGGGCGGTCGTGATCACTGCCGGCTCGCTGGCCTGGTACTACCTGTTCGTCTCCCGCCGGGGCGGCGTCGACCGGGAAGGCGCCGCGACCGACGCCGTCCGCCGGAGCGTCGGACGCCAGATCGTCGAGGAGACCGAGACTGAAGTCGACCAGGAGACCTACGAGGTGCTGGTCGCGGTCACCGAGCAGACGCAGCCGGACGTCGAGCGGTCGCTCATCGACCTGGCGATCGACGTCGCCCGCAGCCGTGACGGCGCTGTCCGCGTCGTCCGGTTCGACGAGGTGCCGGACCAGGCGCCGCTGGAACGGTCCGCGGAGCTGCTCACCGAGGGCGACCAGGCGTTCGAGGCCCGGCTGACCGACCGGGCGACCGACGAGGAGGTCCCCATCGAGTACGGCGAGATCGTCAGCCACGACTCCCGCCACGCGATCGTCAACTACGCCGACGAGGCCGGCGCCGACGCCCTGGTGATCGAACAGCACGCCGAGGGGTTGTCCGCGTCACTGCTCGGTGACGTCTCCCGCTGGGTCGAGGACCACGCACCCTGTGACGTGATCGAAGTCGGGAGCTACGACCGCGAGCGGCTGTCGTCGATCGCTGTCGTCACCGACAACCAGCCGTTCGACCCCGCGAAGGTCGCCATCGCCGACGCGGTCGCGACGCGCACGGGCGCCGCGATCGAGTTCTACTACCCCCTCCCCGCCGGGACACCCGAGAGCCAGCGCAACACCGTCGACGACTACCTCTCGGAACTGGCGGAACTGACCGACGCAGCTGTCAGGACGACCGTCGTCGACGGCAGTGACAGCGCAATCGAGATCGCGTCCGCGAACGCCGATCTGGTGACCGTGAGCGGGTCGCGCGGCAGCCTCCGCGAGCGACTGCTCGGCGGCTCCGCGGAGGGCCTGGTCGGCCGGGGCAACTCCCTCGTCGTCTACGACGCCGAGCGGCCCGGCCGCCTCCGGCAGGCACTGGAGAGTCGCCTCTTCTAGGGGCTCCCGGTAGCGAAAACTATCTGTGATCTGAGTAATCTTCTTGATGCTGGGCTTTGAATGGGAGGTATGGATACTCAACGGCCAGGATCAGGTCTCCGGCAGCGAGATTCCTCCGAGGATCGACAGGCAGGACGCGCTCCAGAGAGGGCGGCGAGTGTGGCGGTACCGCAACGCGAGGGGAGCTGAGATGCGGCGGGCGAAAATCGTCTGCACGCTGGGGCCGGCCTCGGACGGGGTCGAGGAGATCGGCGACCTGATCGAGGCTGGCATGGCAGTCGCGCGGCTGAACGCCAGCCACGGGACCACCGACCACCGCGCGGAGGTGATCGACCGCGTGCGCGAGGTCAGCGACCGCGTGGGCGCACCTGTCGCGACGATGCTCGACGTATCGGGCCCGGAGATCCGGACAGCGCCGCTGTCGGAGCCAGTCCACCTCGAAACAGGCGGGCAACGACGGCTCGTCGAGGGCGAGACTGTCGACGACGAGGTGCTCGGGCTCTCGATGTCGCTCGGGAACGTCGAGCCGGGCGACACAGTCCTGCTCGACGACGGCCGCATCGAACTCACGGTGGCGGACATCGACGGCGACGAAGTGACGGCCACCGTGAATTCGGGCGGGAAGCTCGGCGGCCGCAAGGGGGTCAACGTCCCGGGCGTCGACCTCGGGCTGGAGTTCATCACCGACCAGGACCGCCGGGAGCTCGAGCTGGCCGCCGAGAAGAACGTCGCCTACGTGGCGTCGAGCTTCGTCGGCTCCGCCGAGGACGTGTACGCGGTCAACAACATCCTCGAAGCACGCGGCGCCGACATCCCGGTGGTCGCCAAGATCGAGCGCGCGGAGGCTGTCGAGAACCTGGAGGAGATTCTCGGCGCGGCAGACGGCGTGATGGTCGCCCGGGGCGACCTGGGCGTCGAGTGCCCGCTCGAGCAGGTGCCGCTGATCCAGAAGCGCATCATCCGGGAGGCGCGCCGCGAGGGCGTCCCGGTGATCACGGCGACGGAGATGCTCGACTCGATGATCCACGCCCGCCGGCCGACGCGCGCCGAAACCTCCGACGTCGCCAACGCCGTCCTCGACGGGACCGACGCCGTGATGCTCTCCGCCGAGACTGCCGTCGGCGACCACCCCGTCAGAGTCGTCGAGACGATGGCTCGGATCATCAACGACGTCGAGGCCGACGAGGAGTACGCCGAGTCCCGCGAACAGCGCGTGCCGCCCGCCGGCGACACGCGGACGGACGCCATCTCGCGCTCGGCACGCTACCTCGCCCGGGACGTCGACGCCTCCGCGATCGTCACCGTCACCGAGTCCGGCTACACCGCGAACAAGGTCGCGAAGTACCGCCCGTCCGTGCCGGTCGTGGCGGTGACGCCCGACGAGAACGTCCGCCGCAGGCTGGCACTGCTCTGGGGAGTCACCCCCCGAACCCTGTCGTACGTCGACAAGGGGGCGACCGAACTCATCGAGCGGGCGGCGACCAACGCCATCGACTCGGGCGTCGTCAACAGCGGCGACACCGTCGTCGTCCTGGCAGGGATGATGACCGACCTCGAGGGGGCAAACACCACGAACACACTGAAGGTCCACCTCGCCGCCGAGATCCTCACGAGCGGCCGCGGCATCTCGGGCGGCCGGGCCTCGGGCCCGGTGTTCGCGGCCCCGGACGGCGACCTCACCGGCTGCCCGGACGACGCCGTGGTTGTGCTGTCCGAGTCGTTCGACGGCGAGTTCGACGGCGACCTCTCGCGGATCGGCGCGATCGTCGCCGCGGACCGCGGGCTCACCAGCTACCCCGCGATGATCGCCCGCGAACTCGGCGTCCCGATGGTCGGCGGCGTCGAGCCGGAGGTCCCCGACGGCACGCCCGTCACCGTCGACGGCGACCGCGGCGTCGTCTACCGGTCGGAGGAAGACGACGAGCGGGCCTGATCAGCGCGATCAGCATCTACAGACCGTCCCCGTCGACCAGCGCCGCTTCGAGCAGCTCCAGCGGGTGCCGGATGTCGTAGCCGGTGCCGTGCTCCATCTGCATCGCGCAGGTGGGGCACTCGGTCATGCCAGTCTCGCCCTCGGCCTCGGCCATGTGCTCGAACATCTCCTCGCCGATCTCCATCGACTTCTCGTACTTTTCGGCCTTCCAGCCGTAGGTGCCCGAGATGCCCGAGCAGGACTCGCCGACGTCCTCGATGCCGACGCCGTCAACGTCGCGGAACAGCTCCAGGGCCTGCCGTTCGAGCCCCTGGTTGCGGGCGTGACACGGCGCGTGGTAGGCGAACTCCTCGGCGAGGCCGCCGTCGACCTCCACCTCGGCAAGTTCGCCGCGCAGGTCCTCGTGGATCCGCAGGTACTCCAGCGATTCGAAGGTGTTGGCGGCGACGTCGTCGATCCCCGGGATGTCGAACAGCTCCGGGTACTCCTGGCGCAGCGCCATCGAACAGGAGGTGCAGGAGGCGATGGCGTCGTACCCCTGGTCGACGAGGTCGCGCATCGAGGAGACGTTTACCTCGGCGTGCCGGCGCGCGTCGTCGAGCATCCCGTTGGCGAACATCGGCGTCCCCGAGCACTTCTGCTCGGGCACGACCACCTCGTAGCCGAACTGTTCGAACACGCGGACCATCGCCTTGCCGACCTCCGTCGTGTTGTAGTTCGAGTAGCAGCCGTGGAAGTACGCCACCTTCTTGTCGGCGTCGACCGGGTCCCCGCGGCGCTCCCGGTTGGCCCGGGCGCGCTGTCGGGAGGCGTCGGCGCCCCCCTGCCTGGCCCACCACTCGCGGAACGTCTCCGTCGCAAACGCGGGGAACTCCCGCTCTTTCGTGACGCCCATCGTCTTCTCCATGACCCAGCGCGCGGGCCC
>PXSF01000128.1 GCA_003022845.1 Halobacteriales archaeon SW_10_66_29
CCACAACGCTTCATACGGCCGTGCTGCTCGAATGACAGGTAGGGACCCCGAACTCCGCAGACGGCTGGACCTGATCGTCGGCCTGCTGAGCTTCCTGTCGATCGTGGCGCTTGCGGTCCTCGTCGCGGTCGGCGGGGCGAACTGCTCGCGTTCATGGTAGTGTTCGGGATCGTTGCCGCCCTGCTCCTGCACGAGGTCGGCCTGTCGCCGTCGACGGGGCAGTGAGGACCGTCAGAACTTCTCCAGCAACCCCTCGTAGAACGCGCCGTCGTCGGCGTTCTCGTCGGCGAGTTTTTCGACGATGAGTTCCGGCGTCGAGCGGGCGAGTCATCACTCTCGCTGCTCGAACCACTCGGCGAGTTCTCGACTGAACGTATCGTACACGTCGAGTTCCGACTGGAGATACTCGTACACTGCGTCCGGCTCGATTTCCCCGTACTGGTGTGCCAACACGTTGCGGAACCCCGCAGCATCGACGAGCGTCTCCGCGGTATCGTCTGTCACAACCCCGTTCTCACGGAGCCGCTCGATCGCTTCTTTCGAACCGTCTCCCCGGTACCCGAACTCGCGGGTGGCGACGTGCTTCGCGAGGTCGACACAGGCCTGGATTGCGTTTTCAAACATCCGTTCGACGGCCCGTTGTTCCGTCACGTCGTCAAGGAACTGGTCCCGCGAGAGGGCCTGTTTCTCCCGCAGTTCGCCGTGGTACTGTTCGATCTGTCGTAACTTTCGAGAAACGACCGCCGGATCAACCACGTAACCCCTCCTCGGCGACCCTGCGAATGACGTCTCTGTGTCGCTCCGCTGACTGCGCGTCTTCGGCGAGCGCTTCGATCCGTTCGTCGAACTCACGCCGGTCGTCGTCGTCACCGCAGAGTAGTTCCCCTTTCACGGCCGCACGTGCAACGTCGGGCGGGAGGGAGTCGAGATCCGACACGTCGACGAACGGTGCCTCGTCGGACTGGAGGCGCCCGGAAAGCCGACAGCGCTTTCGGAACCGCTCGCCGGACGTAAGTGCGTCGGAAAACTTGACGCCGATGTCGAGATCCGACCCTGCCCGGGAGTGGCCCTCCACCCGCGAACCGAACGCGACAGCGAACTCGACGTCCGGGTCACGGCGAAGCGTCTCGACGACGCTGTCGGGAACGGGAACCTCGTCGGCCACCATGTTTCGTACAACGGGAGCGAGATATTTAAACCCAGTTTCGGGGAAGAGCCCTCAGAACTTCTCCAGCAACCCCTCGTAGAACGCGCCGTCGTCGGCGTTCTCGTCGGCGAGTTTCTCGACGATGAGTTCCGGCGTCGAGCGGGCGAGCCGCCCTTTCACAGGCGTGCGGTCGACCTGCAGTTCGCCGTCCTCGATCCCGTCGGCCGCGATCCCGTCGACGGCGATTTCGGTCTCGGCTGCCTCGCGGATCTCCGCCGCGAGATGGGAGACGAAGACGGCGGTCGCGCCGCGGTCGTCCAGCGCCTCGAGGATGCCGGCCATGATGTTCGCGCTGGCGCCGGGCTCGGTGATGCTCTCGAGTTCGTCGACCAGGACGAGGACGGGCCGGTCCTCGCTGACTGCCGTGCTCGCGGCATCGCCGCTCGCTGACTCCGAGGTCGGCGCCCGGCCGACCTCGCTGACGAGTTCACGGAACTCCCGGAGCGTGGACTCGAAGGCGCCGGCGTCGAGCGTCCCCTGCGTTTTGGCGTGGTAGTGCAGCTCCTCGATCCGCTCGACGCGGGCGTGCCCGGCGGGGGCGGGCAGCCCCATGTGCGCGAGCGTGACCACGAGCGCGACCAGGTCGAGGATCGACGTCTTCCCGCCGCTGTTGACCCCCGACAACAGCGTCACGCCCGCGACGCTGTAGTCGACGGGCTCGACGTCCGCCCACGGCACGTCCAGCAGCGGCGACCGGCCGCCCTCGATGGCGAACCCCTCGCCGCCGAACTCGGGCATCGTACACTCGAAGTCGGCGGCGAACCGTGCGATTGCGAGTTCGACGTCGAGTTCCAGCGCCCGGTCGACCAGCCGCTCGCAGTCGGCCTGCAGGTCCGCGAGCTCCCGCGCGACCGACCGCTTCTGTCCCGCGGCACGGCGGTCCCGGGCCGCCGCGAGTTCGTCGCGCAGGCGGTTGAGGACTGCCTCGTCGTGCTCGACAGGGTAGGTCGGCTCGTCGCCGAACACCCGCCGGGCGATGTCGGCGTTGGCCTCCAACGCGAGGGTCTCGACGAGCGTCTCGCGGGCCTGCTCGACTGCCGCGGTGTACTCCTCGGACAGTTCGCGCTGCAAAAGCGAGTCGACGCCCGCGCCCCGTTCGACAAGCGAGAGCAGGTCGGTCCCCTCGATGGTGACGTCGCGCTCCTCGATCGCCTCCCGGAGGTGGTCGTTGGCCGCCCGCTCGGCCTCGCTGACCGCGGCGTCCAGGTCCGCAACCGCGTTCGCGAGCCGGTCGAGCTCCTCGTCGCCGCGGATCCCCCCCTCGTCGTCGAGCTTCGCCAGCGCGTCCTCCAGCGTGTCCAGATCACAGGGTGGCTCGACGTCGGCCGCCCGGTGGACCCGGGCCGCCGCCCGGAGCTGGTCGCGGTTGTGTGCGAAAAAGGCCAGCGCCCGCTCGGGGACGACGCTCACCGGGTCGTCGAGCGCGTCGGGTTCGACCCGGACATCCCCGGGGACGTCGGTCCCGGCGAAGGCTTCGTCGAGGACGATGACGGTCGCGTACCCGCGGGCGAGTTCCGAGAGCGTCCGGGCGTCCTCGACGAGTTCGACGCTCACCTCCGGGATGGCCTCCCGGGCGGCGGCGTACGTCTCTGCGTCCTTGGTGGCCAGACACCGGTCGCGCACGCGGACGGAGTCGGGCGAATCGAGTGGCTCGACGTCGTCGAGTGCGTCCTCGATGTCGGGATCAGGGGTGCGTTCTATCGCCGTCTCGGCGAACGCCCGCACCTCCTCGATCCTGGATTCGGCGGCGCTGGGATACAGCGTTTCGAGCCGGCGCGCGGCGTAGTCGGTGACGGTCCGCTCCTGTAGCAGTGAGAGGGCGTCGCGGTAGATCTCTCGCGCCCGCGGCGTGGCCGCGAACCCGCCGTCGTCGTCGTGGCGCTCCCGGATCGCCGCCCGCGCGATCCGCGCGGCGCGCCCCTCGCTGATCCCCGGCGCGCGGGCGATCGTCGCGACGTCGCCCTCGCTGAGCGCCCGCTCGGGGTCGTCGAGCTGCTCCAGCGCGTCGGCCGTCTTCGCCCCGACGCCCGGGATCGACGTGAGCTCCATCTAGCTCCCCATTCGGAGGACGGGGCAAAAATCTAGCGAGCCCTGGTTAGGGAGCTGTTTGCTGGGGACTGGTGCTGGTGTCTTGCCTGCCGCAGTGTCGAAGAAACAACTTTTGCGCGGCCGGCGGATAATCCCGACATGGTTCGAGACAGACGGGAGGGACGGATCGATGGCTGAGGATCGCCTCGACAGCGCCGACGACATCGAAGAGACAGCCTCGGAGTGCGACCTCGTCCGGGCCAGCGTGGGCGAACACGTCCCGGGCGTGGCGACGGTGACGCTGGACCGCCCCGACGCGCGCAACGCCCTGAACGCACAGCTCCGGGCGGAGCTGAAAGACGTCGTAGCGGCCATCGAGGACAGCGACGTCCGGGTCGTCGTCCTCACCGGGGCGGCGGAAGCGAAGGCGTTCGTCGCCGGCGCCGACGTCGGCGAGTTCCGCGAGCGCGACGCCATCGAGCAGCGCGAGATCGGCAAGCGCCCGCGGGTCTACGAGGTCGTCGAGGGGCTTTCCCAGCCCGTCATCGCGCGGCTGAACGGCCACGCGCTCGGCGGCGGTTCCGAACTCGCCCAGGCCTGCGACGTCCGGATCGCCCACGAGCGGGCGAAACTCGGCCAGCCGGAGATCAACCTCGGGCTGATCCCCGGCGGCGGCGCGACCCAGCGCCTCCCCCGCCTCGTCGGCGAGGGCCAGGCAATGCGGCTGATCCTCTCGGGCGAACTGATCGACGCCCACGAGGCCCGCGAGATCGGCCTCGTCGACGTCGTCTGCGAGGACGAGGACGAACTCGACGAGGAGGTGTACGGCCTCGCCGGGTCGATGGCCGACAAGAGCCCCGTCGCGCTCGAAATCGCCAAGAAAGCCGTCAAAGCGAGTTCCCGGATGGACCTCGAAGCGGGCATCGAGTACGAGGCCGAACTGTTCACGACGCTGTTCTCCACCGAGGACAAAAACGAGGGGATCGACGCGTTCTTCGAGGACCGCGATCCCGAGTGGAACGGCCGGTAACCCCTGAACAGCGCAGCTTTCGCTGGCACAATACCCCCAGTAGCTGCTGCGCGATTGCGGGACGATTCTATATAGCGCTTTTTGGTTTATACTGCTGCGACAGCGGGAACCGCCGGGAACACAGATCGACGGCGAGAGAAGCGCTCCGGTTACGATTCGGCAAATTCGCGAACGGACTCGAACGAATCCGCCGCGACCGCATTGGCGAGTGCCGACGTGTCGACGGCAGCGACGGAGTGGGGGTACTTGCGCTGGAAGTAGCCGACGGTGTTCTCGACGTCGCGTTCCAGCAGGTCGTCGCTGTTCTCGTGGTCGACCGGGACGGCCTGCGGCCAGTCGAATACCGTGACCCCCTCGCTGTTGACGAAGACGTTGTACTCGCTCATGTCGGCGTGGACGTACCCCTCGTCGTAGGCGGCGGCCACCTCCGCGAGGATCAGATCCAGCACCGGGACCACCTGACCGTCCTCGAGTTTCGAGCGGGCGAGTTCGACGCCGTCGACGCGCTCCATGATGATCGCGTGGCGGTTGTGGTCGATCGGCTGGGGGACCGATACCGTCGGATACAGCGCTTCCAGCGTCTCGTACTCCCGTTCGGCGGCCTTCCGTGCGGTGTACAGCCAGGAGACGTGCTCGCGGTCGGCGGTGTACTCGCGCTCGCGGTTGACTTCGCGGAACTCGGTGTACCCCTCGCGGTGGAATTTGAGCGCGAGGGGCTTGTATGACCGCACCTCGTAGACGTCGCTCTCCTTGCCGACGCCCAGCGGCGCGCCGACTCCCTCGATGGTCTCGCGCTCGGCGAACGTGTGCAGCGCGAGCGCGTCGTACCCCTCGAAGGTGAGCCGGAAGCCGACGTACTGGATGGTCTTGCGCTCGATCAGCCCCCGGGTCTCACACCGGTCGAGCCGGTACGCCACCTCCTCGTCGGTCAGGTTCGAAAACTCCGGGAGCTTTTCGCGAGCCACCCACTCCGAGAACCGCATCCCCTGCTCCAATCCCGAGAGGATGTAGAAGTCCTCGGCCTCCAGCTCTGCCATCTCGCTCGCGACGTTCTCCACCATTGTCGGCGCGTAATCGCCCGATTCGTATAAGACCAGCGCGTTCGGCCACGGTAGTTCATAAATCACATGACGCGATATCAAATTCGGCGGCGGCTGGAACCGCGGGCTCAGTCCGATCGGTCGGGAGAGCACGGGCTCTGTCGGGCGATTCCAGCGAAAATTGCGACGTGCGTCCCCCGAGGCGATCAAAACAGAGCGCTGTACCACGTGGCGCATCGTCCACTCGTGCGAGGGTGACGTCCGCGCGTTCTTCGACGGAGCTATAGGAGCGCGTCGCCGACGGCATCGACGTCGATTTCCAGCGGTTGACCGACGCCTCCTCGCCAGTCGAGACGACAACGGGGAGCAGCGACCTCTCCCCCGAACAGGAGGACCACTGCAGGTCGCTGTCGAACACGGATACTACGAGAGTCCGCGATCGTCCCAGCAGCCACCGTCTTCGAGCCAATGACTGACGGCAGGACCGAACTAGTTGGAACGTTCCGAGGTTCAAACGGTGGCGGAGAACTACAAACGACTCGACTACTGCTCCCCGGGATGAACTACCAGGGGAACGCTCGACGGATCGCCGAACGATACCGGTTCGCCGGCCGGGACGTGACCGGCGGCAGCTGCGGCGGTACCGGCGCCGCACGCATTTTGTATCGCAGTAATCGGTTTATCGACAACTGCGGGAGCTACGGCGACAGGGCACAGAATGACCGGACGGGGCGGCGATAATTTACTCACCAGTCTCTGCTATCTGCGGAGACAGACCGTGACCGTGTATCTTCGTCTGCTGTCTGGGCCGAGTAGACCAGTGTTCCCGTGAACAGGACGATACTCCCGACGATGAACACCACAACGAGTGGCGAGGCGGAGTCGATGAACAGCCAGTACAGCGGTGCTGCCACGGAAGAACCGGCAGCCACGGCGGCAAACTGCGCCACGAACGGCCCACAGCAGCCACAGGTACAGGACCCCACAATGGCAGCTGTTCCAACAGTTCCTTCCGTCGCGCCTGCGCGTTTGCTGACGCGCCACTGGCGTGCGATGATGGGGGCACGAAGGCTGGATACGATGAGTTGTACAGATGACTCGCTCACCGCTCGCTTCGCTCGCGGTTCGTTCATCATACCGCACAGAGACGCGCTCTCGCGCGTCTCGAACGGCAATCTACACCAGCAGAAACTGCGAGCGAAACGAGCAGTTTACACAGCCCGCGATCGTAGCATCAGCGTTGTATTCGAGGAAATTCGACGACCTCACGGAGTTCGGTTTGACCGAAATGCCACTGTAAATCGTCTGTTGCTATATCAAATGTCCAGGGTTGGCGAGGCAATTAGGTCATTTTCAAAAATCCGAGACGCCGAAGCCGATGTTCGTCTTCTGCATCACGTAGCAACTCATCAATCGGCTCTATTGAATCACTAGACGGCGTCGGGATGGGGGTGAGGATCGAGGGGTTGAGAGCGTGAAGCGGTCAATTTCGATGGTGGAAACTTGTCTGAACGAGATTCGATTACGGACGGCGTTTATATTTCTCTCGGGATAGCTAACTGCTCTCTGGCCCGAAAATGAGAGAGAGAACAGCTGTATCACGTAATTCGACTGCTGTATGGCGATTCAACAGAGCCGAAAATACCAACGGATAGCAACGGTTTTCCAACTTGATCCCCGAACGTCAATAGCCCGTGTCCGACAGCCACAACGAAGATTGGCGTCAATATTTTGGCTTTAGTGACACCTACGAGAACCAAGACGACGTTATCGAAAACATCATCGAGACCGCCACGAACCACGGGTACCTCGCAATGGAAGGCCCCTGTGGAACGGGTAAGACGATGGCTGCGCTAACAGCCGCGGCTTATCTAATCCGAGAAACTGCTCACTTCGAGAATGCAATGGTGGTCACACCGGTCAAACAGCAGCGCCAGCAGTTCGTTGAGGATCTCAGAACGATCAACGGGCACCTTGACGAGCCCCTATCCGGGATTGCGCTCGTCGGCAAGCGGGATTTGTGTCCATACGGCCGAAAGGACGTGTTCCCTGACGGAGAAAATGTGCAGGAACGGTGTGACGAACTCCGCGAGACGACCGCCGATCTCGTTGACGAAGGAAGCGAGTTAGAAGTGGATCAGAACTTCCTATCGGGACCGGACACGGAAGAACGGCCTGATGTGCCGGACGAAGAGCAGTGGTGGGACCCGGCAAAAGCCAGAACGCTCGTTGACGCTGCGCAACGAAATCCCGGTGATGGGTCGGCCCCGCTCCAATCAGCAGAGAGAACGTCGCCATATCCACGGTCACAACCAGCAACGACGCCCGAAATGACTGAGTCCGGCTCGCAGCAGATCTATTGTCCGTTTGAGGCTGATTGGTATGCCCGGGATCAGGCGTCGCCAATTACGTTCGCGTCGGGTGACAGTCACGTCATTACTACAGAGAAATTTCTCCCCGAGTCAATCGAGATGGGGATCTGCCCTCACCGGGTGATGATGGTCCTCATGTACAACGCAGACCTTGTGATCGGCAACTATAATCATCTCTTCGATGCCGCAAGCCGCCATCTTACCGAACCAATCCTCGACGAAAACACTCTCGTGATCATCGACGAGGCACATCGTGTAGAGGACCGCGTTCGAGATCTACTCACGGACACCATCGGCTACCATACGATCAAACGGGCCAAGCGTGATCTGGAAGTTCTCAGCAATCCAGCCCGTCAGAGCCCGCAGAACCGACGAGAAGCGGAACAACGCCTAGCAACCCACGATGTTTCACTCGACGACGTAGAAACTGCTGAGAACTTCTATGCAGACGCGCTGGAGTGGCTCGAAGACCGCGTAGATGCCGAACTCCGAGAGCGGTTCGAAAACTACGGAAGCGGAATGGTCTGGGATTCGTTACCCAGCGATGACTTCGAGATTCAGTTGCGTGAGCCAAAGAATCCCGAACCGGACGAGTTCACGAGATGGGCCGAAAAGAACGGCTACGGGGGTGAGACTTTCCGGACGTTGAGCCAGGTGGGTTTGGCTGTGGAGGACACATTGGAGGAGCAAGAACATGATCGTGATTGCGTTTGCACAGCTGTTGGCGCACTGTTCGGCCAGTGGTGGGAGCGAGATCATACAGAGTATTTCCGGGAGATAGAGCTAGAATACTCCAGAAAGGAAGACAGAGATGTCGAGCAACCGTGGCTGAATTATTACAACGCATCGATGGTCATGTACAACTGCATCCCATCGACGCAAATCAAGGAGATTCTCGAAGAGCTCGGCGGCGGGGTGCTGATGAGCGCGACTCTGGAACCGCTCTCTATCTTCCAGGAAGTGACCGGGCTCACGGAATTGGCGACAGATGGCCAGGAGCCACGAGTCGTTTCTGCAGAAACTTATGATCTGACCTTCCCGGAAGAAAACCGTGTAAGCTGGATTGTTGACGTCAAACGATTCACGAAACGGAATCGCGGGCCAACGGAGGTCGAGAACCGGAATAAGACACGGGAACGATACGCCTACGTCGCGCGGTTAATCGCCAAGAGCCACGGGAATGTATTGCTCGCCTGGCCGAACTATGCGGAGGCAGAGTGGGCGGCAGAGCGACTGACCGACGAGATCGACAAGCCAGTGCTCTTAGATCAATCGTCGAGCCACGAGGAGACACGAAAACTGAAGCGGGAATTCGTCCACGGTGAGTCAAAGGTAATCGTAACGAGTACACGAGGAACACTGACCGAGGGTGTCGATTACGAGGGCGACGACCTCCATACGTGTGCCGTGTTCGGCATCCCGCTCGTGAACATCGGCTCACCACGGGTGCAAGCCGTAGAGCATGCGTATGGCGCGCAGTTCGGCGAGGAGAATTCATTCACGTACGCACTGACGATTCCGGCGGTTCGACAGGTACGACAGGCACTGGGCCGGGTGATTCGGGGTCCAGAAGAACGCGGCGTCCGCATCGTCGTGGGTGAACGGTTCGTTCCCGAGACCAGGCACTCAGTCTATGAGTTTTTCCCTGAGACTGAACGTGAGGAGTTTGTCCGAATGGAGCCGGAGTTTTTGAACTTACAGTTCGAGAAGTTCTGGGATAAATAATCGTCTGAGACGCAGTATCAGGATGCCACTCGTTGCTCTGGAGGCAAAACACACTCGCTCACATTTCGGCTTTCTACTGTCAGAACAGCCGGAATACCGGGACGTACGGATGGCCATGTGAACGTACCGCACAGCCATCCTCTCCAGCAATCAATAGGGTTATGTGCGCTTCAGCGC
>PXSF01000129.1 GCA_003022845.1 Halobacteriales archaeon SW_10_66_29
CCGGCGTCGAGGTGGTCCCGCGTGACGACGACGGGAGCGCTGATCTCGCCCTCCGCGACGAGATCGTTGATCCGCAGCGCGAACGCGGCGCGCTCGGTGAGTTCGTCCTCGCTGTCGGCGGTTTCACCGCCTCCGACCCGGGGCGTCGGAGACGCCCCGCTTGCTTCGTAGCCCAGCCAGCAGACCCGACTGGGGAGACCCTGGAACTCGACGCGCTCCTGGGCGAGGTCGATCCAGCGCAGCAGCCCCTCCTTCCCGGGGAACAGTTCGCGGATCGCCTCGTCGGTCCGGTGGATGTCCGCGGGGTCGCCAGACAGCGCGACCCAGCGGAACGGCCCCTTGCCCCGGCAGAACATCGGCCGGATGTACGCCGGGACGAATCCCGGAAAGTCGAACGCGTCCTCGCGGTCGAACGCGTCCTGCACCTGCCCGCGGATGTTGTTGCCGTACTCGAAGGCGATTGCCCCGCGCTCCTGCAGGGCGAGGATAGCGTCGACGTGCCGTTCCATCGTCGCCAGGCTCTCCTCGCGGTACTTGTCGGGGTCCTCCTCCCGCAGGTCGTCGGCCTCCGCGACGGTGTAGCCGCTCGGGTAGTACCCCTCGATGGCGTCGTGGGCGCTCGTCTGGTCGGTCACGACGTCCGGGATCACGTCGCGGTCGAGCAGCCCTTCGAGGAAGTCGGCGGCGTTCATGTGGACGCCGACGCTGTAGCGCTCGCCGGCCTCGGCGGCCTCGCGGGCCCGCTCGATGGCCTCGTCGAGGTCGTCGGTCTTTGCCATGCAGTAGCCCGTCTCGATCCGGCGGTCGATGTGCTCCTCGTCGACCTCCGCGGCGATGCAGACCCCCTCGTTCATCGTCACCGCCAGCGGCTGTGCGCCGCCCATCCCGCCGAGACCCGCGGTCGCCACTATCTTGCCTTCGAGGGTACTGTCGTACTCCTGGCGGGCGAGTTCCGCGAGCGTCTCGTAGGTGCCCTGGAGGATGCCCTGGGTGCCGATGTACGCCCAGGAACCGGCGGTCATCTGGCCGTACATGATCAGCCCCTTCGCTTCGAGTTCGTGGAACGTCTCCCAGTCGTCCCAGTTGCCGACGAGGTTCGAGTTGGCGATCAGGACGCGCGGCGCGCGCTCGTGGGTCTCGAACCGGCCGACCGCCCGGCCGCTCTGGACCAGCAGCGTCTCCTCGTCGCCGAGGTCGCGTAGCTCCTCGACGATGACGTCGTAGTCGTCCCAGGAGCGTGCCGCCCGTCCGGTCCCGCCGTAGACGACGAGTTCCTCCGGCTTCTCGGCGACTTCGGGGTCGAGGTTGTTGTTGAGCATCCGCAGCGCGGCTTCCTGGCGCCAGCCCTCGCACTCGACGTCGGTCCCCGTCGGCGCGCCCTGGTACTCGCGCCAGACGGGGCTCGGTTCACCCAGTCGGTCCGCTGCCGAACGCTGTTTCTGTCCCATGTTCTCACTTGCCGGAGCGCCATGAAATGTCTGTCCCTGCCCTGGTAACGTGCGACGCCGACGCCGAGAAACCGGCAGATTCACGCGGTTTCACTCGGCAGCGCACCGGTTCCGGTAGCGCCGGGAGGCGTCCGACGCTATGCACTTAGCGTCCACCTATAACCGGCCGGCGTTCGGGTGTCCATCCATGGCCGGGTGCTGTTGGGCTATTGACAGCCCGACCGTCCGGCACAGCGGCGAGAGAAACCACGCGATGGACGCGACGCATGAGGTCGGCCCCGAACCGATCGGGACGGCAACTTCCGGATGGATGGCCGAGGTCGGGGGATGTACTCGCCACCTATAGGAGCAACCTATGGCAGATACACCAAACCACAACTACAACGTTCCCGACCAGGGGGATCAGGACTGGCATCAGCCGCTCAACGAGAACTTCGAGGAGTTCGAGGTCGACATCGAACTCCGCGACCAGGAGTCGAACCTGGGGGACTACACGCCGACCGACGGTGCGAAGTTTCTGGCGACCGACACGGGCGTCGTCTACCTCGGCGACGGCAGCAACTGGAACGTGGCGTTCGTCGCCGCAGAATACGACGATTCGGCCGGGACGGCGACCATCTCACAGACACTGGTCACGTCCGAACTGGAAGTCGGAACGATCAGCGGGTCACTCACCGGCGGCACATCGTTGAACAACATCGCAGGGAACAACCTCAGCATCGACAGCAACGGCACGCTCAACGCCAGCGGCGGTGGCGGCGGTGGCGGCGGAATCAGCAATCTCAACGGCGGCGAGGGGATCGATCCCGCCAACATCGGCGATGGGGACACGCTCTCGGTCGCCTGGGGTGACGCCAACGACCTCGACGGCAGCGGCAACGTCACCGGCGGCAACTGGACGCCGAACAACAACCTGCTGGAGCCGGCAGACAGCAACATCGACGGGATCGACGTCGACGAGGTCAACGCGAAGGCGCTTCGAACTGGGAGCGACGCGCTGGGCTTCATCGTCAATGGATCGAACGCGCTGACACTGACAGAGGAGGCCGGCGGCGACGCGGGCAACGTGATCGCGGGCAACTCGTCCAACTCGCTCTCCCCGGGGACCAGCGGGGCGACGATAAGCGGCGGCGGCAAAGGGGGAGATCCGAACAGGGTGAAGGCGAACTACGGGACGATCGGCGGCGGCTACGCGAACGAGGCGAGCGGTTTGAACGCGACAGTCGGCGGGGGCCTCGCTAACGTCGCGTCGGGGAACGGCGCGACCGTCGGCGGGGGCGACAGTAACGAAGCGTCGGCGAGCAGCGCGACCGTCGGCGGGGGCGCCGGTAACGAAGCGTCGGCGAGCAATGTGACAGTCGGCGGGGGCGTCCTTAACGAAGCATCGGCGACCAACGCGACAGTCGGCGGGGGCCTCGCTAACGTCGCATCGGGGGACAACGCGACCGTTCCGGGCGGGGGCGAGAATCGGGCGACCCAGCCAACCAGCTTCGCAGCCGGCAGTCAAGCAAACGCGATCAACGAGGGCGCGTTCGTCTGGGCCGACGCGACGCAAGGAGCCGTCGAGTCGACGGGCAAAAATCAGTTTCTCGTGGCGGCGTCGGGAGGGACCGGTATCGGCCTCAGCGACCCGGCGACGACGTTCCACGTCGCCGACGATCGGACGAGAACGGGCTCGACGGACCTCTCACGACCGGTCGCCGTCGTCGAGAACACCTCCGGGGATCCGCAGGGCGACATGCTCGGCCTGAAGACCCGCGTCGACGATCCGGGCACCCAGACGGACTTCATCTCCTTTATCGGCGGGAGCCAGCAGCTCGGCCAGGTCCAGGGCGACGGGAACGGGGGTCTCAGGATCGCAACGACGACCAAGCTCGAACTCGCCGCCGGGGGCGCAACGAAAGCGGAGTTCTCGGGTGGAAACGTGTTGATCGACGACGACCTCAACGTGAACGGCGACGTGAATGCCGACAACAAGAACTTCGTCGAGACTGTCGCAACCGACGACGGCCAGAAGGAGGTCGTCTACACGTCGACTGAAGCACCCACGGCCCGCACCGAGGCGACCGGCGTCGCCAAACTGGAGGACGGCCGCGCCGAGATCGAGTTGCCCGAGCACTTCGGGTGGGTGACCGACGACGACGAGCCGATCTACGTCCAGACGACGCCCCACAGCGCCGACTCCGGCGGGCTGGCGGCCGTCGAACGCACCAGCGACCGGCTCGTAATCGAGGACCGCGACGGCGATGGCGACTACGAGTTCTCCTACACTGTCAAGGGGACCCGCGATGGGTACGCCGACAAGGAGGTCGTCCGGGAGCCCACAGCGCGGGACAGTGCGAAGCCGTCACAGTCGGCGAGTCCGGCCGACGACTGATAGTGATTATTGTGACTGTTTACCGGATCAACCGCATGCAGTCGTGCGGTCGATCCCGGAACGACTCACAATAATCACTATGACGGCGGGCTGACCGGGCCGAGTGATGTCCCTATTCGGGGCTTTCAGTCGGTTCAGTACGAGTCGAGGTCGGTCCCGACAGAACAGACGTACTCGCCGGTCGCGACCTGCGGGAGCCGGCGGGTGCGCCAGAAGACGCCGCCCGTGTCCGCGGTCACCTCCGCCTTGAGCTCGCCGAAGACGTCGGTAACCTCGAACAGCGTGGTGCTGGGCGAGACCCGGTCGCCCAGCTCGACCGTGAAGTCGACGAACCCGCCGGCGGGCGCGCCGTACTGGTCGAAGCCGGTCGCGCGAGTCTGGGTTTCGGTGTCGACCCGCCCGTCGAGGAAGCCGTAGTGGCGGAGCACGTTGAACACGCCCTCGACCCCGATCTCGATGCTCCCCTCGTCCCAGCCCACCGACCCCCCAAGCTCGGGGTCGACCGTCGGGACGCCCTCGTCGGGGGCGGCGCGGGCGAGCTGGCCGTCGGGGCCCTTCTGGTCGAGGACGTGCCCGCAGCCGAACACCTTCGCGAGGTCGAGACACTCCTCGTGGAGCCGGTGGCGCTTCCCACACCGGACCCGGACCTCGTTGATCATCCGCGAGGTCGAGCCCTGGTGGAGGTCCAGCGCCAGATCAGCACGGGTCGCCGCCGCGAACGTCGCCGCCGCGATCCGTTCGGTCGAGGTCCCCTCCTCGTCGCCGGGGTACGCCCGGTTGAGCTTCGTGTCGTCGATCGGGTTGCGGTGCTCGCCCATCTGGAACGCGAAGTAGTTCGCAATCCCGACGATCAGGATCGTTCCTGAAATCTCGGCGGGGTCGAGCTGCGGGACGACGCGCCGGAGGACCCCCACGCCGTTGAGTTCGTCGCCGTCGCTCGCAGCCTGGATGTACAGCGTCCGCCCCTCGCTCGCGCCGTTGACCACCGCGACCGGCAGCCCGACCGTGCTACCGTCCCGGGCCTCGCCGATTTCCAGCCTGCCAGTGTCGACTTCGCCGCGAGCGGCACGCGCCGTGCCCAACCTCGTCATTACCTACAGTCGATGGCCCCATGCTCTTTAGGGGTTCGGAATTGCTGTCGGGCGGGAACGGCTGCCGTCGATCCCGCGGTGCTCGCCCCGGCGCCAGCCCGTGATCGCCAGTCACATATCTGAAATCTTTTACTCGCTGAGTCGTAACGGCGGCTATGGAATTCAACTTGCCCGTATCGGCCGGGATCGTCCTGGTGATCGTCGCCGCTGGCACCGTGGGACTGCTGCAGGCGGACATGGGGATGGCTGACAGTACGGTCCTGATGATGGTCGCTCCCTCGATGATCGTGTTCGCCGCAATCGTCTTCGCAATCGGCGTTATGCACGGCGAGTATCGCGCAACGACGCGGTAACGTCCCCGGCGCGGACTGCTGTGGAGTCATTCTCGCCACCGTCCGCGACGACCCACAGTGCCGGCTCTGTACCCTCGGTCTGGCCTCCATCGTCAGCCCCGTCAGGCAACACGACCGTCGCGCCGACCAGCAGCGGCGCGAGCACGCCCGTGACGAGCGCGCCCGGTTCGGTCAGGCTGGCCGACAGCATCACCTGGCTCGTGTCGTCCAGGCCGTGATCCGCGACGACGTCCCCGGCGACGGCGAGCAGCGTCTCGTGGGTGAAGGTTTCGCCGTCTGCCCGCAGCGCAGGGTCTTCCGGGTCGACGTGCTCGGGCGGCGCCGTCGGGTTCTCGCTCCACAGTTCCGCCTCGAAGTGTGCGACTGCGGGGTCCTCAGGCGGCCCGCCGTACGCCAGCGTCGAGCACCGGGGTACCGTCTCGGAGGACCGCCACGCCGGCGCGACGAGCGCCCGCGATTCGACCGGCTCTGCAGGCGTTACGTCGACGGTCGCACCGACGGACGCCCCGCCGAGGATCGCCAGCAGCGGGTCCGCTGAATCGAGATGCCCCGGCACGTCGTCGCCCGCCCCGGATGCAGTGGGCGCTTCCTTCGGGCCGACCGCCACCGCCACGGCCGCGCCGGGGTGGACCCCGTAGTGGCCCAGCAGGTTGCCGGCCTTATAGCAGTTGGACGCGAACTCCCGGTAGCTGTACGGCGCGGACCGCTTGGCCGCGTCAAGCACGGTCCCCTCGCGGTCCTTCGCGTCGGCGATCAACTCCTTGAGCGTCGCTTCCCCGGCTGTCATCCGAAGGAGTTCCGGAGCCGGTCGAAAAAGCCCTGTTCGACTTCGATGTTCTCGCCGCCGGCCTCGGCGAACGCCTCCAGCGCCTCGCGCTGCTCCTCGTTGAGCGACTCGGGCGTGACGACCTGCACCTGGACGTAGAGGTCGCCGTGCCCGCGGCGCTTGAGCCGCGGCATCCCCTTGCCCTCCAGCCGGAACGTCTCGCCGCTCTGGGTGCCCTCGGGGAGGTCGAACTCGACGGGGCCGTCGAACGTCTCGACGGTGACGGTGTCGCCGAAGACGGCCTGCGGGAACGAGATCGGTTCGCGTTTCTTCAGGTCGTCGCCGTCGCGCTCGAACTCGGGGTGGTCCTCGACGCTGATCTCGACGAGCAGGTCGCCGTTGCGCGCGCCACGCTCGCCGGGCGCGCCCTCGCCGTTCATCCGCAGCGTCTGGCCGTCGCGGATGCCCGCGGGGATGTCCGCCTGCAGCGTGGCCTGGTTGCGGACGATCCCCTCGCCGCGGCAGGCCGAGCAGGTCTCCTCGTAGAGGGTGCCCTCGCCCTCGCAGCGCCGGCAGGTCGTCCGCTGTTGCATCCGGCCGAACGCGGTCTGGCGGACCTGGGTCTGCTGCCCGCGGCCGTTACACTCCGGGCAGGTCCGGGAGTCGGTGCCCGGCGGGTGCCCCCGGCCGTCGCACTCCCCGCACTGCTCGGGGCGGGTCACCGTGATTTCCTTGGTTGCGCCCTCGTAGGCCGTCCCGAGGTCGATCGACATCCCCGTCTTGAGGTCCTGCCCCGAGCGGGGCCGGTTCCCGCCGCGCGACCCGCCGCCGAAGAACTGGTCGAAGATGTCCTGCATGTCGCCGAACGGCCCCCCGCCGCCGAACGGGTCGCCGCCGGCGCCGCCGGGCCCGCCCCGGCCACCGCCGCCGACGCCGCCGCGCTTCTCGGCTTCGACGAACCGCTCGTGGCCCAGCTGGTCGTACTGCTTTCGCTTCTCCTCGTCGGTCAGCACCTCCTTGGCCGTCTTGGCCTTCTTGAACTTCTCCTCCGCGTCGGAGTCGTCGCTAACGTCCGGGTGGTACTTCCGGACGGCCTCGCGGTAGGCCTCCTCGATCTCCTCCGTCGAGGCGTCGCGCGAGACTCCAAGTATGTCGTAAAAGTCCTCGGTCATCAGTTGACGGGGATTACTGGACTCAGCTACTAAAACGGCCCGGGTTCGGTGTCGGAATCGAATTTGTCACTTCGTGATCGACGCAGACAGCTCCCGATGCTTGGCGAATAATTCACCGAGTGACCGTACGCAGAAAGCCCTCGGTGCGCTCGCCTCCCGCGGCTCGTTGCGCTCCTCGCTCGCTTCGCTCGCTACGGTGCTTACGTCGCCGGGGTTCGGCGACCGCACCTCGCCCTTTCAGTCCGCCAGGGGCGTTGTCTGAGTAGACGGCAGGAACCTAGCGGTTGATCGGCCGGGAGAAACGCCGCTGTGGTGTTGAGGAGTTACAGCTGAAGGTGTGAGGTCGAGTCGGGCATGTCGTCGTCATCGTCGTCGTCATCGGCGGGGCCCTGCCAGAGGAAGTCGACGTCGTCGTCGGTGAGGTACACCTGGCCGTCCTCGACCGTGATGTCGACCGACAGCAGCGTCGTGTTCGCGGCGTCGCCGTTGTCACAGTAGCCCGAGCAGGCGTCAAATACGGAGCCGTGCTTGGGGCAGACGATGCCGCCGTCGCGTACGACCGCACCGATCCCCTCGCGGTGGAGCCGCTGGGCCTCGTGGGTGCAGTTGTTCACCCAGGCGTTGACTGGCCGGTCGACCGTCCCGTCCTCGCAGGGGACCAGAAACACCTCCGTGCTCTCGCCGAGGCTGTCGCGGACCGTGAACAGCCACGACCCCTCCTCGCGGACCGTCTCGACGCTCGTGAGCCGGTAGCGGTCGGTCATGAATCTGCTTTCGAACAGGAGTGGGTTAACTCTGTTCCAGAAACTCCTGGAACAGCACCTGGACGTCGCCGATCGACAGCGCCCCGTCGGTCCGGAAGTCGAACGCCGCGACGTTGTCCTGTACGACGTCGCTGTCGCGCTGCTGGAAGAAGATCTGCACGTCGGCGACCGTCAGCGACCCGTCGCCGTTGAGATCCCGGTACAGCCCGTCACCGTCGAGGTCCTGTGGCGGATCGACGCCCACGACCGGCGGCGGCCCCAGTTCGGACTCGTCCTCGACGACTGTCACTGGCGCCCTCGCGTCCGCGTCCGCGCTCGCAATGACTGCGTCGTACTCGTCGGCGTCGCCCCCGTCGGTCACCCAGGCCAGCGTCACCGTTGTCGAGTCACCCCCGGTCAGCGTCACCTCCGTCGAATTGCGCTGCTGGCCGCCGACCGTCAGCGTCACCGACTGCGTGTCCGAGAGGTCGCCGGCGTTCTCGACTGTCGCGTTCACCAGGAGCGTCTCGTTCTGGACCACCGGCGAACTGGTGTCGGTGATCTCGACGCCGAACTCCGCCGGCTTGTGGACCGTCACGCCCGCCGATGCGGAGTCGTCGTCGCTGGCTATCGTCGCCGTGTACTCGCCCGCGTCACCGTCGCTGGTGTCCCACGTCAGCGTCACTGTCGTCGATTCGCCGCCGGCCAGCGTCACCTCCGTCGACGCACGTTGCTGGCCGCCGACCGTCAGCGCGATGGACTGCGTGTCGGTCGCGCCGCCAGTGTTCTCGACGGTCGCCTCGACCGACAGTGTCTCGCCCTCAACTACTGGCGCGTTCGTTCCGTCCAGCGACACGGCGAGGTTCGGCGGCACCTGGACCTCGACGGCTGCCGACGCGTCGTCGTCATCGCTGGCCACCGTCGCCGTGTACTCGCCTGCGTCGCCCTCGCTGGTCGCCCACTCGAAGGTCAGCGTCGTCGACTCCCCGCCCGCAAGCGTCACCTCTGTCGAATTACGCTGCTGGCCGCCGACAGCGAGGGCGACCGTCTGCGTCTTGCTCTCCTCACCCGTATTCTCGACGGTCGCATCGACGGAGAGCGTCTCGCCCGAAAGCACCGGCGCATTCGTCGAATCGACCGACACCGAGAGGATCGACGGCACGTTGACCGTCACGCCCGTCGAGGCGCTGTCGTCGTCGCTCGCGACGGTCGCGTCGTACTCGCCGGCGTCGCCCGCGGCGGTCTCCCACGTCAGCGTCATCGTCCTCGACTCGCCGCCAGCGAGCGTCACGGCAGTCGAGTTGCGCTCCTGTCCGTCGACGGTCAGCGCCACCGACTGCGTGTCGGTCGACTCGCCTGTGTTCTGGACCTCTGCGTCGACGGAGAGCGTCTCCCCCTCGACGACGGGGGAGTTCGTCCCGGTGACGGCGACCGAGAACTCCGCCGGTTGCTGGACCGTCACGCCCGTCGAGTCGCTGTCGTCGTTGCTCTCGACAGTCGCCGTGTACTCGCCCGCGTCGCCGTCGCTGGTGTCCCACG
>PXSF01000130.1:0-9435 GCA_003022845.1 Halobacteriales archaeon SW_10_66_29
AATGCCGGGCCGGTTTTTTTGCTGGCGACGGCCCCGCGCTCCCGGAGCTGCCGGAGCCGTCGATCGGCGTTCTGGCGGGAGCACCCAACGGCGTCAGCGATCTCTTTCGTCGACGCGGGGGCGTGTTCGCGAACGGCCTTGAGGATTTCCTCGTCGGCGTATTCCGAGGTATACCGGCCGTGGGTATCCCTTGTGTCTGAATCTGAATCGGTGGGCATACGCGACGGTAGAATCCCGATGTACTTACGTCTTGCTCCGAAGCCCATGGGTAAGGTTTAATACGGTAGGCTACGTAGCAAGTGGTAGAGACAGACCCGTTCCTTGGGGCGCTTCTTCTCACGAGAAGTGCCCGGGTGCTGGAACACCCGAGCGGCATGGTGTGACCGAACGCACACAGCGAAAGCCCTACAATCCCTTGCTGGGAAGTAAGGGGTATGAGCGCCGTTCCGCCAGTCCCGTTGTTCATCGGGCCCGTCGAGCTGATGCTCGTCGGAGCAGTCATCCTCGTCATCATCTTTGGCTCCCGGGCGACCGACATCGCGAGGGAAGCTGGGTCGGCGGCCGGCAAGGTCAAAAAGACCAGGCGGGAAGCCGAGAAGGAGATCGAGGAGGTCAAAGGCGAGTTCGAGGAGGGTCTCGAACCCGTCAAGGAGGAAGTCGAAGCCGTCGAGGAGGAAGTCGAATCCGTCGAGGAAGACGTCAAGGAGGTCGAGGAGGACCTCGACATCGGAGACGACGGGAGCCCGCACGATCGAAATGTCCCCATCGACGACGAAGGGGACGGGCCGGTGTGATCTCCGTAGTCGACGACCCATTCCTTCTCTTGCCTGTGTGACCTCCGGAGGGTCGACCCCGACGGGCGGCGGCGTTCCGAGGGACCGGGATCATCGCTCAGTTTCGCAGTGGTGCCGTACGGGCGCGTCCCCCGACTACTTCACGATCAGGGATCGGTTTCCACCTTCCACCGCCAGCTCAGGCCCGAGTTGTCGTCGAAATCGAAATCCGGGTTCGAGAGGCCGATGTCGACGAACCCGATCATGTCGACCTGTGCGAGGTTGTCGTCATTCTCGGTCCATTCGATCGCGTACTCCCCCTCCGGGCCGGGCGTCCAGGTATCAGCTCCGAAGTACCCGTCATCGAACCTGACTACTTCTTCTGAACTGTAGCCCACATCGCCGATCGTATACGAGTGCCTCACCGTGAGGCGTTCGTCGTTGACTGGGCCCTTCGTGGCCGGATCCCGGTAGTGGAAGATATTGTACTCCGAGTCGGTGTTCGTCTCAATCCTGTTATAGAGTCGTTCGATGTACGGTTCGACACAGCCGAGCCCGGTCCCGTCGGTCCGCTCCTGCATCGACCACAGCTCGAGCAGGTATCGGTAGTTCCCGTCGGAGTCGGTCGGCTGATAGCCGTCTTCGTCTTCGACTTTGAACACCGTCACGACGTGTTCACCCTCCGTGGTCCCGTTGCTCGACCACGCACAGCCGGGATTGGTCTCGGACTCGTCTTTCCAGTGGTCGACGTACGTGAGGTTCTGCATCGTGGGGTTCGCTCCCGACACGTCCGTCGACAGGCCGTCGCGGGGGTCGCCTTGGCGTCTCTTTTCGACGATCTCCTCGTACTCGTCCTTGTCGTTGCGTCCGTCTACCTCGCTCAGATCGATGCTACCGCCGTCGTTCCCGGCCTCGTGGCAGTCGTCACAACGCTCTTGCGGGCCTCGCCCCGGCTCATCCTCCGGCTGGCCGGCCACTGAACCGACCCCGGCAACTGCCAATCCGCCGGTCGTTGCGAGTACAGTCCTTCTGAACATGCCGTTATCGTCATCTGACATGCAAAATATTAATCTTATACATCTGCATTAAATTTTTCCTATTAGTCATACTAGTTAGTTATAATAATACTAGTAACTAGAACCAAAGATTAATCTGGCAGCATCTCCAAGCGACCAGCAATGCCCTCTGCTCAGCGCTGTCCTCGACGTCTGTCCCGCCGTCGTGCCCTTGCACTGCTGAGTGCTCCCCTCATCGGGGCGGCTGGCGGGTGTCTTTCGGAGTCGTCCGATCTGGATCGGGATCTCCCCCTGGCGTTCGTCAGGCTCGTGAATCAGTCGCGTGCTCACGAGCGCACGTTTGATGTGACCCTTTCGCGCGACGATGACCTCGTCGTTGACGAGTCGTACGAGGGGGTCCCGCCGGCGAGAGCACCGATGAGTCTGCTGGTCTCGTCCGGTGGGCCGCTCCAGTTCGGGACGCTTCCGGGCGGGACCGGTATCGACACCGATCAGTTCGAGCGTCAACTCCCGGTGGTCCACACGATCGTTCAGGAGCCCCGTGCCCGCCTCGACAAATTCGAACTCACGGTGACTGTCTCCCCCGGCGATGCAACCGAGAGTTTCGGTCTCTGGGAGCAGCTGTCGGACTTCGAAGGGGATGGCAATCGTGCCGACGACGGCTCGCTCGTGGGCGTCTCCGTGGAGTGTGGAAACAGCATTACGACGAAGTTTCACGTCTTCGAATCGTCGGACGATAAGGCGTTGCTCGAGGAGTTTCTCGCCGTCGAACGGGCACGGCAATCCCATCGCGAGGAGTTTGGCGCACAGACGGTCGAGGACTCCCCGTTCTCCTGATCTCGACCGGCAGTAGGCCGAGCCCGGCGATGGCGTCCGCATCCCCGGTCCCCTCGACGGCAGCGTTGGTGATGCGCTCGCCGAGCAGCAGGATCGACGCGTCGGCGAACCGCGCCGTCATCGACGTCGTGCTCGAAACCGAAGACGCCTTCGAGATGTACAGCTACACCGGCGGCCGGTGGATGGATTACGGTACCCAACGCAAAGACGACGAGGAAGCCCCCTCGATGGCGGGGACGCTCGCGAGCTATCGGCTCCTCGCCGGCGAGACGACCCTGGCCCTGGAGTAACGGGATCTAGCGCGTCCCGAGCTAACGGACACCTTTTTGCCGTCGGAGCGCTCACGGAGAGGTATGCGACAGTCGGCTATCGCTGTGGATCGTATGCGCATGCAGCGATAGCGACGCGAGGGTCGCCCTCGCGCTCCTTTTCCGGTGGAACGGTCCCCCTGGCCGGGTCATACCGGCGACGGGGCCGCGAAACCGGGGCGACAGTCCGTCGCCGCCAGCGGCGGTCCCGTCGACGGCGGCGCCGGCGCCGAGGATCGTCAGCCAACCGAACGAAACCGGCGGGTTTTACACCCGCAGACACGCACACACGCTCATGAGTAACGACGAGTATCCAACGGAGAACCCGGCGGTGGTGACTGCAGGCCTGCCCTACGCCAACGGCGACCTGCACGTCGGTCACCTGCGGAGCTACACCGCCGCCGACGCGTTGAACCGCGCGCTGAACGCCATCGGCCAGCAGTCCGCCTACGTCTGTGGCTCGGACATGCACGGCACCCCTGTCGCCGTCAACTCCTGGCAGCAGGGGGTCGACCCCGAGGAGTTCGCACTGGAGTGGCACGAACAGTACGAGGAGACGTTCCCGGAGTTCGACATCGAGTTCGACAACTACGGCCACACCCACGACGGGACCAACACCGAACTCACCCGCGACATCGTCCGGACACTCGAGGACGAAGGGTACGTCTACGAGAAGACGATCGAGGTCGCCTGGGACCCCGAGGAGGACCAGGCGCTACCGGACCGCTACGTCGAGGGCACCTGCCCGTACTGCGGCGAGCAGGCCCGCGGCGACGAGTGCGACGAGGGCTGTGGCCGCCACCTCGAACCCGGCGAGATCGAGGATCCGGTGTCGACGCTGACCGGCAACCCCGCCGAGTACCGAAAGCGCGAGCACAAGTTCTTCGAGGTCTCCGCGCTCGCGGAGTACCTCACCGAGTTCCTCGACGGTCTGGAGGGTACCGACAACGCCCAGAATCAGCCCCGGCAGTGGATCGAAGAGGGGCTGCAGGACTGGTGTATCACCCGTGACCTCGACTGGGGGATCGACTACCCCGGCGACGCGGCGGAAACCGACAACCTCGTGCTGTACGTCTGGGTCGACGCCCCCATCGAGTACGTTGCCTCGACAAAACAGTACTCAGAGCGCGTCGGCGCCGACACCTACGACTGGGAGGCGGTCTGGAAAGACGGCGACGGGGACGGGGTCTCCGCGAGCGACGCGAGCGGAGGCTCGCCGGACGAGCGACGCGAGTCCGGCGGTGAGATCATCCACGTCATCGGCCGGGACATCATCCAGCACCACACGATCTTCTGGCCGGCCATGCTGCAGGTCGCCGGGTACAACGCGCCGCGGGCGGTCTGTGCGACCGGCTTCATCACGATCAACGGCAAGGGGCTCTCGACCAGCCGCAACCGCGCAATCTGGGCGAAGGAGTACCTCGACGAGGGGCTGCACCCGGACCTGCTGCGGTACTACCTGACGACCAACGGCGGCCTCCAGCAGGACATCGACTTCTCCTGGGAGAAGTTCGCCGACCGCGTCAACGGCGAACTCGTCGACACGCTCGGGAACTTCCTCTACCGCGGCCTGCTCTTTGCCCACCGCAACTACGAGGGTCGGCCCGACGTGGCGGTCTCCGAGGAGGTCGAGGACCGCATCGAGGAGGCCCTCGACGACTTCCGCGAGGCCGTCAACGAGTACGACGTCCGCGGAATCGGCACGGCGCCGGTCGATCTCGCCCGCTTCGGCAACGAGTACATCCAGCGCAACGAGCCATGGAACCTCGTGAACGACGACCCCGACGCCGCCGCACAGGTCATCCGCGACTGCGTCCAGCTTGCGAAAGCCATCGCGGTGCTGGCCGAACCGGTTCTCCCCGGCAAGGCCGAGGCGATCTGGGCGCAGTTGGCGGAGGATGGCTCCGTCCACGACGCGGAGCTGTCGGCCGCGCTGGACGCGCCGCCCGAATCGTTCGACGAGCCGACCGAGCCGTTCGCTAAAATCGAGGACGAACGCGTCGCCGAACTCGACGCCAAGCTCGCAGACCGGATCGAATCGACTGCGAGCGACGACGAGGAGGATGCGGACGAGGGCACCGCTGCGGCGGATGCCGACGAAGGAACCGACACCGCGGACGACGACGCTGTGCCCGATGTGGAACCGATCGTCGCGGACCGCATCAGCTTCGAGGAGTTCCAGGAGCTGGACCTGCGCGTCGGGCGGATCCTCTCGGCAGAGCCCATCGAGGGTGCCGACGAACTGGTGCGCCTGGAGGTCGACATCGGGGTCGAGGCCCGCCAGATCGTCGCCGGGCTGCAACAGCTCCACGACGTCGACGCGCTGCCGGACACGAAGGTGATCGTTGTCGCGAACCTGGAGAAAGCGGAGCTGTTCGGCGAGGAGTCCAACGGCATGGTGCTGGCGGCCGGCGAGCAGGCGGACCTGCTCACGACCCACGAGGACGCAGAGCCGGGAACGCGAGTCCGGTAATTGACCGCTCGCCAGCACGCTCACCCGGTATCTGACCGCTCGCCGGCACGCCGGACCGGCAACTGGTTCCGAACTGGCGGCATCTCGGACGACTGGGATCAAACCCGATGGACGACAGAATCGCCTCGATCGCGCGGCGGGAACTGGGAACGGCCCCGGAGCGAGTCGTGGACGTGACCGAGGGATTGCTACACGAGACCTACGAACTCCGCTGTGACGGACGGGAGTACGTACTGCAGTTCGCCACCGACGCGACCGGGGATCGGCGCGACTCCCTGCACCGCGGCCTCAACTGCTACCGCCTGCTCCAGCAGTCCGGACTCCCGGTACCGGAGGTGGTGGCCGAGACGGTGGGACAGGGCGGGGAGAACGGCTACGTCCTCGTGACGACACTCCCGGGAGAGACTGGAGAGCGTGCCATCTCTCCGGAACGGACGCGGACAGCAGGACGGTACCTCGCGGAGATCCACAGCGCCAGGAACTTCGGGAGCGCAGGCTGGCTCCAGTTCGGGAACGGGAAGCCCACAGTCCGCCGGTTCGAGGAGGGTAGTCTCCGGCGACGCCTCCGGCGTACAGTCGACGAGAACGCCGCGGTCCTGCGCGAGGCCGGACTGGTGGCCGTCGGGGACGAACTTGACGGGCTCGTCGATCGGCTGGGGGATCGAGTGCCGGAATCGTTCCGGCCGGTCCTGTGTCACAACGACTACTCTCCCGACAACGTGCTGTTCCGCGGGAACGACGTGACGGGAATCCTCGACTTCGATCGGGCCTGTGCCGGCCACTCCCACCGCGACCTCGTGAAAGCGGCAAACGCCTTCTGGATGCACGATCCCTCTGCCGACTGGGACGTCCGGGAGAGCTTCTACGAGGGGTATCGGGAGACGGGGACGACCGACCTGGGAGGATCTTTCCAACGGTGCGAGCCACTCTACAGAGTCGAGACGCTCGCAGACCTCGTGGCTGGTCTCCTGCGGATGGACGAACTCTCCGGGTACGAGCGGGAGTTTTACGCCGATCGACTGGTGGCGGCGATCGATCGGGTGGAAAAAGAGTAGTTCCGTCCTGCCACACTTACCGATCGCGCTCGATCTCGCGGACTACGTCCTCGGCGTCGCCGCCGTCGCTGACCAGCTGTCGGTAGCGACTCTCGCTGACTTCGATCGTTTCGGTTGAGCCTTCCTTGACGACCTCCAGCCGGATCATCCCCTGCGGGTTGTTCCGGAGGCGGAAGGAAGCGATGGTGCTGAATACGAACCATAGGGCGACCGCGCAGCCGAGGCCGTAGACGAGCAGCGTCTCGAACGCCAGCGAGTTCGCCGTCCGGGTCCACTGGTCCGGGTACACCTCCCAGAACAGCCAGACGCCGCCGGTCGCAAGGAGTGCGCCGACGACGACGCCGAGGCGCTGGCGGACGCTGGCCGGCAGCACGACGACGACGCCGAGCAGCATCGCGGGCACTCCCAGGCCCGCTGCGACGCCCGCGTACGCCTTCGCGGTCGTGCTGGTGCTGCCGGTCGCGACGAGCACCAGGGCCGCCGCCAGCGCGAGAACGCCCGCGCCCACGAGCACGAGGCCGGCCGCGCCCCGGCGCGGCGATCGGATCCCCGACCACCGCTGGTCGTATGCCTGATCGAGACTGGTCATACACGGGCGTTTCCGCTCCATCTACTAAACGATGCGTCAGACGGCCGCATGACGGGGATCAGGGCTCGTCGTAGTACTCGGCTTCGAGCGCCGAAACACCCTCGAAGTCGCGGTCACGGGTGACGAGGGTGTAGCCGTGCTCGATGGCAGGTGTTGCAACGAGCGTGTCCCGAGCACTGAGCGCCGACCCCTCGGCGTGGAGGCGCCCGTCGAGAGCGCCCGCCGCAACCGCGGTTTCCAGATCGAGATCGAGCACTGTCAGCGTTCGCAGGAATTCGGTGGCGCGGTCGAACCGGTCGTCACCAGCGCGGGCTGTCCCCCGCAGTACCTCGAACGTGCAGATAGACGGGGCGGCGAGCCCGTCGTCGGCGTGCTCGTCCATCCACGCGACCGCTGCCTCATGATGCTCCGATTCAGCGTCGAGGAAGTCGACGACGAAAGAGCTATCCAGACAGTACATCCTGCTGTTCTTCGAGGCTCGCTTCCAGATCTGTCCGGGCCGCCTCGACGTGTTCACTGAGTCCGGGGCACGATCCGGCGAACTCCATCCGGTCCGCACTCTCGGTCAGTCTGACGACGAGCTCGCTGAAGCTCTCGTCCTCCCGTTTGAGCGCCTTCAATCGTTCGTAGGCATCTTCTGTGATCGTGATGTTCTTCGAGGACACACGGACAAGTACGTGTGGATGTATAATGTGTGTTTTGATCCCCGGGCAGTCAGGGGAAGAGGCCGCGGTGGGCGTGGGCGGTGGCGTTGCGGTCCAGCGCGATGATGTAGGCGGCGGTACGGAGGTCGGGCGTCTCGTACTCGCTGTAGGCGTCGATCAGTTTCTCGAACGCCGCGGTCAGCCGCCGTTCGAGGTCGGCGTTGACCTCCTCGAGCGTCCAGGCGTACTCCTGGGTGTTCTGGACCCACTCCAGATACGAGACGATGACGCCGCCCGCGTTGGCCAGGTGTCCGGGAGCACTGGCACGTCGCGCTCGGCGAGCAGCCGGGCATGTGAGTTCATAGCACGGGTCAGAGTCGCACGCCGTCACAGCGAACAGGTCCCCGCAGGAGCAGCCCCAGTCAGCGGAGTCGACGGACTGCACACCGTTCGCCGCCGGCGAACGCGAACAGGTCCGCGGCGTCGAAGCCGACCGCGAGGTCGTCGCCGCGATGCAGGTCGGGGAACCCCTCGACTGCCAGGGAGAGGTGTGCCCCGTCGGGCGCCTCGACCGTGACGCTGCTGTGCGGGCCGCGGTGGGAGGCGTCCTGTACCGTCGCCTCAACGCGCACGTCCCGTGCTGTTGCTGTGCCCTCGAAGGAATTACCCACGTCGTCGGGGCGGAAGAGCAGCGTAATTTGGTCGTCGGGTGGCGATCCCTCCAGCACGAACTCGTGACCGCACCACGCAGCGATCGGCGGGTCGTCCGATACGAGCGTGGCAGTCAGTTCAGCGGAGGGGCCGAGAAACGACCCGACGAAACGGTTCGGCGGGCGCTCGTAGAGGCTCCGAGGCGTCCCTTCGCCGACGACCCGGCCGTCGTCGAGGATCACCAGGCGGTCCGAGAGCGACAGCGCCTCGGTCTGGTCGTGGGTGACGTACAGCGTCGTCACGCCAGTCCGGTCGTGGACGCGGGCGATCTCGGCACGGAGGTCCTCGCGCAGCGCCCGGTCCAGGCCGGTCAGCGGTTCGTCGAGGAGGAGCACGTCCGGGTCAGTGGCGAGCGCGCGGACGAGTTCGACCCGGCGGCGCTGGCCCCCGCTCAGCTGTTCCGGATGCTTCCCGGCGTGGTCGGCCATCCCGACCAGCGAGAGCAGGTCGTCGACTCGTCGCTCCTGTCGCTGCTCGTCGGGATCGTGCGGTGCCATGGCGTAGGCGACGTTCTCGCGGGCAGTCATGTGGGGAAAGAGGGCGTCCTGCTGGAACACGAGGCCACACGAGCGCGCCTCCGGGGGTGAGTCAGTAACGTCCCGTCCGCCGATGCTGACTGTGCCGGCGGTCGGGGTGACGTGGCCGGCAATCACGAGCAGCGTCGTGGTCTTTCCACAGCCGGAGGGGCCGAGCAGCGTGACGAACTCGCCGCCGTCGACCGACAGCGACAGCGCCGCCAGCGCCGTTTCGTCGCCGTAGCGTTTCGTGAGGCCGGTCACCGAGAGCATCGAATCACCAGCCGGCGAGCGTCGGTGCGCGACCGATCCGCTGGGTCGCGAGGATGACCAGAAGGCTGATCGCGAGCAGTGCGAGCGCGAGCGGGACCGTCGCGTCGACGCCGCCGGAGACGAACTCGATCCAGATGGCGGTCGGCATCGTGCGGGGGTTGAACGCGACCATCATCGTCGCGCCGAACTCGCCGATCGCCCGGGCGAACGTGAGCACGACGCCGGCGAGCACCATCCCGCG